>NZ_JAEHBI010000020.1:0-88640 GCF_016483705.1 Bacillus cereus group sp. N6 | reverse complement strand
ACTCAGTATTTACAAATGAGAGGCATATGAAACTAGTAAAATTAAAAAAGCTTCCGTGAGGAAGCTGAGTAGTTACAAAATTAGTATTTAAGTTGTGAAAGAAAACGGATATAATGAAGTGGGATTTTTGACAGGTGAGAGGGGAGACGGAATTTGAAACAAGAAAGATCAATCGCGCTACCATTAGCAATTTCCATTATAGCCATTTCATTCGCAGCAGTTTTTGTAAAGATGTCCTCAGCACCATCTTCAATATTAAGTATGTATCGATTATGGATTATCGTGCTTATTATGCTGCCTATCGTTTGGAAAAAACGGGAAGAGTTTAGTAAGATTCAAATAAAAGATTGGGGATTTTTAATTGGATCTGGTTTCTTTTTAGCACTTCATTTTCTTTTGTGGTTTGAATCTTTAAAGCATACGACAGTTGCTAGTTCGACGATTATTTTAGCGCTTCAACCAATCGTATCTTTAGTTGGAGGTTTTTTCTTATTTAAAGAAAGAACAACATACTCAGCCATTGCGACAATGGGAATAGCGATACTAGGCGTAATGTGTATTGGGTGGGGAGATTTAGGGTTAAGTGAACAAGCAATTTATGGAGATATATTATCCTTTTTAAGTGTCCTAGCGGTTGTTGGTTATTTATTTATCGGGCAAACAACAGTAAAGAAAGTATCACACTGGATTTATAGCTTTACAGTCTTTGCATTCGCAGGTATTTTTATGGGGATTTATAATATAGTATTGCAAGTGCCTTTTACAGGTTATACGAAGTGGGATTGGACCGTTTTTCTTTTACTTGCGGTCGTGCCGACAGTGTCACACGTCATTAATAATTGGTTATTAAACTACGTAAATGCAACAACAATTTCAATGAGTATTTTAGGTGAACCAGTTGGAGCATCTATATTAGCGTTCTTCTTACTCGATGAAAGACTAAATGCCATGCAAATTATCGGTAGCATGCTCGTATTGTTTGGTGTATCTGTTTTCTTACTACAGCAACAAAAACGAACAGCAAAAAATGTAGTAAATGAGCCGGCGTATACACAGGAATTATAATGTTAGAGGAGAAAAGAGAAGTTGTGATACTTCTCTTTTTGTTTTACAGAAATATAGGGGTGGAAGGGAAGTTTAATGGAATTTCCATCAAAAAAAGATATATGGTTATATCCGATTTTTTTCGTTGTCATTGGAGCGTGTTTTGCTCCTCTATTTGCAGGAAAAGAGTATTTTCTTTTATTTTTTACAATTCCGTTAGCAATATTATTTATGTGGAGTTGGTTTTCGACAAAATACATCGTCGGAGAAGAAACAATTACAATTAGATCAGGTCTCGTTAAAAAAAGCATATTTATACGAGATATAAAACAAATTTCAAATACGAAAAATCCAATAGCTGCTCATGCATTGTCATTGGATCGACTTGAAATTGTTTACGGCGCACATAAAACAGAAGTTATTTCTCCTAAAGATAAAGACCAATTCATCAACCTTGTTACAAGTAAAAATTCACACATTGAAATCAAGTAAAAGAGTGGCTAGGAAGCCACTCTTTTACTTTGGGCTTGTCATATAAGGTTGTACATGAATAATACATAGGTCACGGAACTTTCCTTCAGTAGTTGTGACAATTACGACTGCTCTTCCGGCACTTTTTCCAGTAATCGTTACCGTATCACCTTTTGGATACATTGTGATAACATCAGCATTCATATTTGTCCAAATAAGTTCTTTATTCGTTGCTTGCACTGGTAAAACGGAGGCTGATAACTCAGTGCTTTGTCCAGTTCTTACTTTCAACTTATTTTTTTCCATATGAACACCAATGACTGAAATAACAGAAGGAGCGATTGAAATTTTAGGTGGATTAGGTTGTATGTTCAAACGAGACGCAGAAGTATTTGTAATAGGTGAAAATTTTCGTGTTTGTTGTTGCTGGAAAGCTGCTAACATGTTGGAGTCCCCTTCCTGTATAAGTGCTGATAGTACTACTATAAAGGACTAGTGTTATGTTTAATTTAACGAAACATAAAGAAATTGTTAAATTCGAGTAGAAGATTGTCGAACTTTCATAAAAAGAAAGCTCTGCTGATACGATAATAGCAGAGCTTTTCCTTTATAGATTATGACTATGTTGTTTTTCGAAATTCTCAAATTGCTCTTCAACTTCTTTTGAAGGTTGTGTTAGTAAACTAACAATTACGATGGCTAGTAAACTAATAGCGAAACCTGGAATCATTTCATATAAGAAATTTTTTAAGAATTCGAATTGAGTCCATATAATAACAGTAGCGGCACCAGAAATCATACCAGCAAGTGCGCCCCACTTCGTCATACGTTTCCAATATAAGCTTAATAAAATAGCAGGTCCGAATGAAGAACCGAAACCAGCCCAAGCGTATCCAACAAGAGCTAAAATCGTATCATTTTGTTTAAACGCTAATGCGCACCCAACTAATGCAATAACAAGTACAGCCATACGACCGACAAATACAAGCTCTTTATCAGAAGCAGAGCGTTTAAAGAAGGTACGATATAAGTCTTCGGTTATAGCACTAGAAGTAACGAGTAATTGAGATGAAATTGTACTCATAATAGCTGCTAAAATAGCTGCTAATAAAAATCCAGTAATAAGTGGGTGGAATAAAATTTTTCCTAGTTCAAGGAAAATTGTTTCTGGATTAGATAATGTTAACTCTTGTTGTGAGTAGTAAGCGATACCGATAAGACCAGTAAACATAGCTCCAACAACAGAGAAAATCATCCAGCTCATACCAATTCTTCGTGCGCTTTTAATCTCTTTTACAGAAGAAATCGCCATAAAGCGTACGATAATATGAGGTTGTCCAACATAACCAAGGCCCCATGCGAATAAGGAAATCATTCCTAAAGTAGAGGCACCTTTAAAAATATCTAGACGTGTTGGATCTACAGAACGAATTGTATCAAATGCAGGCCCAAGTCCGTTCGAATTCATAATTGTTACGATAGGAACAAGAATAAGAGCAATTACCATAATGATTCCTTGTACGAAGTCTGTCCAACTTACGGCTAAGAAACCACCAAATAATGTGTAAGCGACAACAACGCCAGCAACAATGAATAACCCAAAGTGGTAGTTCATACCAAATGAATTTTCAAATAATACAGCGCCTGAAACTAATCCTGAAGCTACATAAAAAGTAAAGAAAATCATAATAACAAGTCCGGATACTAAGCGTAGCATGTGAGATTTGTCGTGGAAGCGGTGTTCCAAAAATTCTGGGATAGTAATAGAGTTGTTTGCAATTTCAGAGTAGGTACGTAAGCGAGGAGCGACATAAAGCCAGTTTGCGTATGCGCCTAGTGTTAGGCCGATCGCAATCCAACTACTACTCAATCCAACGCTAAACATTGCACCGGGTAAGCCCATTAAAAGCCAACCACTCATATCGGATGCTCCAGCACTTAATGCTGTTACTGCGGGGCCTAGTGTACGCCCGCCAAGCATATAATCTGTTAAGTTGGACGTTCGTTTATAGGCGAAATAGCCAATGACTAACATCCCGAGCATGTAAATAGAGATTGAAGTTAAAGTTAACATCTGCGTACTCATGAAGTTCCCCTTCCTTTTGTCATGTCTTTTGATGCGTTATGCATATTTATAATCTATCATGATTATTCTGAAAAATCCATACAGAAATATGAATTTTCAGAAATGTAAGCGTTTTTTGATATCATTTTACTTTTTTAATATATAATATTCATACAAAAAACCTTATTTTTAATAGAGTATTTATTATATTTACATAAAAAGAGGTTGTTTTGTCAATATAATATTGAAAGGAGAGAAAAATAAATTTTTTTAAAAAGTATTGACTTATGAAAAAAGTAAGGTCTATAATGAGTGCAACTTAAAAAAATGCAAGCGTTGATGAAGAAGAGTACACATGATGAACATGTCAGAGAGCTGATGGTTGGTGCGAATCAGTATGGAATTGATGTGGAATGGGCTTCGGAGCTTCCAAACCGAAACGAAAGAAGTAGGCTTTGGCGACATGATCTCATCGATACAAGAGACACGTATTGTTTTTGATACGGTAAAGTGCGTTACATTCGTAACGAATTAAGGTGGCACCACGGGAGTACCCGTCCTTTCTATAGGATGAGTACTCCCTTTTTGTGTACAAAAAATTAAATAAATGAAATCGTTGAAGTAAGAAGAGTACGTATATTGGAGACGTTACAGAGAACCGGGGATAGGTGGGAGCCCGGTGCGGTGCCATATACGGAATGGGCTTACGAGAGGTATGCTGAACAATTATTTTCAGTAGGCAACCCGGGTTCCGCCGTTACAAGGATAAGGTATATATTTTGTACCTGAATAAAGCGGGATGCTTTTGCGTCCAACATGAGGTGGTACCACGGTAAATTTATCGTCCTCTACATATTTTCGATATGTAGGGGACTTTTTTATTTTTCAGATTGAGGTGAAAGGCATGATGACAAAAGAGGAATTTATGAAGCAAAAAGAACAGGGAAGAGCATTTTTAGTAATCGCTGAAGAAGAAGGAGATAGCATTACGCCAATTTCTTTATATAGACGTATGAAGGGAAAGAAAAAGTTTTTATTAGAAAGTTCGCAGCTTCATCAAGATAAAGGACGCTATTCTTACTTAGGATGTAATCCATATGGTGAAGTGAAAAGTGTTGGTACGGAAGTAGAACGAACGATTTACGGCCGGGCAGAAGAGTTGCAAGGTAACGTACTACAAGTGTTAGAAGAAGAAATCGCGTCAGCTCAAGTAGACAGTCCATTCCCATTTTGCGGAGGAGCAGTTGGTTATATTGGCTATGACGTCATTCGGCAACATGAAAACATTGGAGCAGATTTACACGATCCACTAAATATTCCAGAAGTACACCTTTTACTATATCGTGAGTTTATCGTGTATGACCATTTACGTCAAAAATTATCATTTGTATATGTATGCAGGGAAGATGATTCAGCAGATTATGAAGAAGTATATGAAAGATTGCAAGTATACAAAGAGGAAGTGCTGAGGGGAGAAGAAGCGGAAGTAACTGAAATAAAATCAACATTATCATTCACTTCTTCTATAACAGAAAAAGAATTTTGCGCGATGGTAGAAACGGCGAAAGAACATATAAGAGCCGGGGACATATTCCAAGTCGTACTGTCACAGCGTTTGCAAAGTGAATGTATTGGGGATCCATTCGCGTTATACCGAAAACTTCGAATTGCCAATTCGTCACCATATATGTTCTATATCGATTTTCAAGATTATGTTGTACTCGGTTCTTCGCCGGAAAGCTTGTTATCAGTTAGAGAAGATAAGGTGATGACGAATCCAATTGCGGGTACGAGGCCGAGAGGGAAAACGAAGGAGCAAGATGCGGAAATTGAAAAAGAACTGTTAGAAAATGAGAAAGAACGAGCGGAGCATATGATGCTTGTAGATCTTGGGCGAAATGATATTGGCAGAGTAAGTGAAATTGGATCCGTGACGATAGATAAATATATGAAAGTAGAAAAATACTCTCACGTTATGCACATTGTATCTGAAGTTTACGGAATATTGCGAAAAAGGATGAGTGGATTTGATGCATTAGCGTATTGCCTACCAGCAGGAACAGTGTCGGGAGCTCCGAAAATTAGAGCGATGGAAATTATAAATGAGCTAGAGAATGAAAAAAGAAATGTATACGCAGGTGCAGTTGGATACGTTAGTTTTTCAGGGAATCTTGATATGGCGCTCGCCATTCGAACAATGGTCGTAAAGGATGAAAAAGCATACGTTCAGGCAGGAGCGGGAATTGTTTATGATTCAGACCCAGTAGCTGAATATGAAGAAACGTTAAATAAAGCGAGAGCACTATTGGAGGTAATGAAATGATTGTACTAATTGATAATTACGATTCATTCACATATAACTTGTATCAACTGTTAGGTGAATGCGAGGAAGAAATTGTTGTCGTAAGAAATGATCAAATAACGATAGAACAGTTAGAAGGGATGAATCCAACAGGAATTGTGCTATCACCAGGACCAGGAAAACCAGAGGATGCTGGCATTTGTATCGAAGTGATTCGTCATTTTTATAAGAACGTTCCCATATTAGGTATTTGCCTTGGTCATCAAGCAATTATATCAGCATTTGGAGGAGACATTGTAAGAGCAGGACGCATTAAACACGGTAAAACATCACGTGTAAAACATAATGGAACTTCAATCTTTTCATATGTAACACAGCCATTAACGGCGATGCGCTACCATTCCCTTGGTGCAGCGCAAACGAGCTTGCCAGAGTGTTTTGACATACTAGCGACAGCGATGGACGATGGAGAAATTATGGCAGTTCGTCACAATTATTATCCGCTATTCGGATTACAGTTTCATCCGGAATCAATCGCGACAGAAGAAGGTGGAAAGTTAATACGTGCCTTTTTAACAGAAGTGAAGGAGGAAAGAGTATGAATAACTATCTTCGTAAATTAGTGGAGGGACAACATTTAACAGAAGAGGAGATGTATAGAGCAGGGCTTCTTTTATTAAATGAAAACATATTGGAGAGTGAAATTGCAGCTTTCTTAGTATTACTGAAAGCGAAAGGTGAAACAGCAGAAGAAATATATGGCCTTGTTCGAGCTCTTCGTGAAAAGGCATTACCGTTTTCGAACCATATACAAGGAGCGATGGACAATTGTGGGACGGGTGGTGACGGTGCCCAAACGTTTAATATTAGTACAACATCGGCATTTGTACTGGCAGGAGCTGGCGTAAAGGTTGCAAAACATGGTAATCGAGCTGTTTCTAGTAAAACAGGAAGTGCAGATTTATTAGAAGAACTCGGTGTAAATATTAGCAGTACGCCAAACGAAATTGATCATTTATTAGAGCATGTCGGCATCGCATTTTTATTTGCACCAGCGATGCATCCAGCATTAAGACGCATTATGAAAATAAGAAAAGAATTGAATGTGCCGACGATTTTTAACTTAATTGGTCCTTTAACAAATCCGGTAAATTTAGAAACACAATTTGTCGGCATTTATAAACGAGATATGTTACTACCAGTTGCACAAGTATTACAGAAACTAGGCAGAAAACAAGCGCTTGTCGTAAACGGAAGTGGATTTTTAGATGAAGCATCATTACAAGGAGAGAATCATGTTGTCATTTTAAAAGATAATGAAATAGTAGAAACGAGTATTGAACCTAAGAAATATGGTTTCTCAATAGTGAAAAACGAAGAGATTAGAGGCGGGGATTCGAAAGAAAATGCAAAGATTACGCTCGGAGTATTAAGCGGAGAAAAGAGTGTCTATCGTGATACTGTTTTATTAAATGCAGGTCTAGCCCTTTTTGCAAATGCAAAAGCAGAAACGATTGAAGAAGGAATTACACTAGCGGCATATAGCATTGATTCTGGAAAAGCATTAGCCAAACTAAACTTATTAATTGCAGCAAGTAATGAAAAATTAGAAAGGGTGAATTAACGTGGGGAAGATTTTAGATAAAATTGTAGACCAAAAGAAAAAGGAAGTTGCGGCATTATATGAAACGTATACACCATTAAAAGAAAGTAGAAAGACACTTTCACTTGTAGAAGCATTACAGCAGTTTACTGTCATTGCAGAAGTAAAGCGAGCATCACCATCAAAAGGAGATATTAATTTACACGTTGATGTACGAAAACAAGTGAAAATATATGAAGAATGCGGCGCAGGAGCAGTATCTGTTTTAACAGACGGTCAATTTTTTAAAGGATCGTTTCACGATTTACAAACGGCAAGAGCAGAAAGTAACATTCCGCTTTTATGTAAAGATTTCATAATTGATAAGATTCAAATTGATAGGGCGTATGAAGCTGGAGCAGATATTATTTTATTAATTGTAGCGGCGTTAACGAAAGAAAAATTAAAAGAGCTGTACAGCTACGTACTAGAAAAAGGATTAGAAGCAATTGTTGAAGTTCATGATGAGCAGGAATTAGAAATTGCAATTCAATTAAATCCGCACGTTATCGGTATTAACAACCGTAATTTAAAAACATTCGAAATCGATTTAAGCCAAACAGAAAAGCTTGGAAAACGATTAAACGAGGAGAAATTACTTTGGGTTAGTGAAAGTGGGATTCATTCAAAGGAAGATATTATCCGTGTTAAAAAAGCTGGAGCGAAAGGTGTATTAGTTGGAGAAGCACTTATGACATCATCTTCTATTCATACCTTTTTTGAAGATTGTAAGGTGAACATATGAAAGTGAAAATTTGCGGTATCACTGATGTTGAAACGGCAAAACGTGCTTGCGAATACGGAGCTGATGCACTCGGATTTGTTTTTGCAGAAAGTAAGCGGAAAATCACTCCAGTGCTAGCGAAAGAAATCATTCAGGAGCTTCCAACAAACGTGTTAAAGGTTGGTGTTTTCGTAAATGAATCAGTAGAAGTGATCGAGAAAATTGCAGATGATTGCGGGTTAACACATGTGCAACTACATGGAGATGAAGACAATCATCAAATCAGAAGATTGAATATTCCGTCTATAAAATCACTTGGGGTAACTTCAGAGAGTGATATGAAAAATGCTCAAACATATGAAACGGATTATATATTGTTTGATAGTCCGAAAGAAAAGTTTCACGGGGGAAATGGAAAGAAATTTTCATGGGAGTTACTCGCACATATGTCAAAAAAATTGCGAGAGAAAACGATATTAGCTGGTGGATTAAACGCTTTTAATATAGAAGAAGCGATTCGAACGATTCAGCCATACATGGTCGATGTAAGTAGCGGAGTGGAGACAGAAGGAAAGAAAGATCTAAAGAAAATAAAACAATTTATTATAAAAGCGAAGGAGTGTTCCAAATGAACTACGCATATCCAGATGAAAAAGGTCACTACGGTATATACGGAGGACGATACGTTCCAGAAACGTTAATGCAATCTGTATTAGAGCTAGAAGAAGCATATAAAGAAGCGATGCAAGATGAAGCGTTCCAAAAGGAATTAAATCATTATTTAAAAACGTACGTCGGAAGAGAAACACCGCTTTATTTCGCTGAAAATATGACGAAGTATTGCGGCGGTGCAAAGATTTATTTAAAACGTGAAGATTTGAACCATACAGGAGCTCATAAAATTAACAATACAATCGGTCAGGCACTTCTTGCAGTACGAATGGGCAAGAAAAAAGTTGTCGCTGAAACAGGAGCAGGACAACACGGAGTTGCAACAGCTACTGTATGTGCCCTACTCGGATTAGAATGCGTCATCTTTATGGGAGAAGAAGATGTGAGACGTCAAAAATTAAATGTGTTCCGAATGGAATTACTCGGAGCGAAAGTAGAAAGCGTAGCGGCAGGTAGCGGCACATTAAAAGATGCGGTAAACGAGGCGCTTCGCTACTGGGTTTCACATGTACACGATACACACTACATTATGGGATCCGTTCTTGGACCACATCCATTCCCGCAAATTGTTCGTGATTTCCAAAGTGTAATTGGGAAAGAAACGAAAAAACAATATGAAGCGTTAGAAGGGAAATTACCAGAGGCAGTCGTTGCATGTATTGGTGGTGGTAGTAATGCGATGGGCATGTTTTATCCGTTCGTACACGATGAAGAAGTCGCTCTTTACGGCGTAGAAGCAGCTGGGAAAGGTGTTCATACAGAAAAGCACGCAGCTACTTTAACGAAAGGAAGCGTTGGTGTTTTACACGGATCGATGATGTACCTTCTGCAAAATGAAGAAGGACAAATTCAAGAAGCGCATTCTATTTCAGCGGGACTCGATTATCCAGGTGTTGGGCCAGAACATAGCTTGCTAAAAGATATTGGACGCGTTTCTTATCATTCAATAACAGACGAAGAAGCGTTAGAAGCATTTCAATTATTAACGAAAAAAGAAGGGATTATTCCGGCGTTAGAAAGCTCACATGCTGTCGCATACGCATTAAAATTAGCGCCGCAAATGAAGAAAGACGAAGGGCTTGTCATTTGTTTATCTGGCCGCGGGGATAAAGATGTAGAGAGTATAAAACGTTATATGGAAGAGGTGTAAAAAATGGGAGTAGAAAAAATTAAAGCAGCGTTTGAAAATGGTAAGAAAGCATTTATTCCGTACGTAATGGGCGGAGATGGTGGCCTTGAAAAATTAAAAGAAAGAATTTGTTTTCTAGACGAAGCAGGAGCAAGTATCGTTGAAATCGGTATTCCGTTTTCAGATCCAGTCGCAGACGGTCCAACGATTCAAAGAGCAGGGAAACGAGCGCTAGATAGCGGTGTAACATTAAAAGGCATTTTTCAAGCATTAATAGAGGTAAGGAAAAAAGTACAAATTCCGTTTGTACTCATGACATATTTAAATCCAGTACTCGCATTCGGAAAAGAACGATTCATCGAAAACTGTATAGAAGCAGGTGTAGACGGTATGATCGTTCCGGATTTACCGTATGAAGAACAAAATATTATTGCCCCGTTACTTCGAGAGGCAAACATTGCGCTAATTCCACTCGTTACAGTAACGAGTCCAATTGAGCGAATTGAAAAAATTACGAGTGAATCAGAAGGGTTCGTTTACGCTGTTACAGTAGCGGGCGTAACAGGAGTACGTCAAAACTTTAAAGGTGAGATTCATAGTTACTTAGAAAAAGTAAAATCACATACACATTTACCGGTAGTAGCAGGGTTCGGTATTTCAACGAAGGAACATGTAGAAGAAATGATTACAATATGTGATGGAGTAGTCGTTGGAAGTAAAGTCATCGAGCTGTTAGAAAATGAAAAGCGAGAAGAAATATGTGAATTAATACAGGCAACAAAACAAAAAGAAGAGGCATAAGTCTCTTCTTTTTGTTTTACGTAATAAATGTTAAAATATACAGAAAATACATATAACTTAGAGGGTGAGAAAGCATGCTAAGACGGAAACTACTATATCTTCTTCTAACTGTACCATTATACGCTTGGCTTATTAGCATGACGAAAATAGAGGTGATGGCTCTATTTTTAGGATATGTATTCATCTTTTCCAACTTAAATCGCATTCAAGAGCAATCTATTTTAGAAATATGTATATTTTCGATTAGTATAGAACTATTTAGTATCGTTTCGATTGTATTATTAAACGAATTATTTCGCTGTATCCATTCATTTGAATTAATGAAATTTGGAAATGTTGTATTGCAAGTAATATGTGCTTATATTGTGTTTGTTGTATTAGACAAAATAGTTGGACAGCAGAGCGTTTTTCAGGATAAAAGAAAATGGGAGTGATTCAAAAAAGGAGCTAAATGGCTCCTTTTTTGAATCTGTAGTAAAAACAATTGAAAATTATGACATCTGTTATATAATAGTTAAAAATTGTATTTTTAATGAAAAGAGATGATAACATGGCCATATTGTTGGCGCTTATCCCAATTATGATGATTTTCATTTGTTTATTTTTATTTAAACAAACGTCATTAAGGTCCTCTTTAATTGCTTACGTTGTGTCTGTTGGAATCGTTTTACTCTCGCCAACGTTTCAACTAGGGATAAGTGAAACTGTGCACGCAACGATTAAAGGTTGGTTAATTTGTTTTATTGTCGGGTACGTGTTGTTTTTCGGTATTTTTTTATTTCACCTCATGAACAAAATGGGGTACATCGATCAAGTAGCACGTTTTCTAGAAGAAGTGACGCACGATCGTTTATTACAAATGCTCCTTATGTGTTTTGGTATTTGTCCGCTAATCGAATCAGTAAGTGGATTCGGAATTGGCTTCATGGTTGCAGCACCTATCTTTCTATCATTAGGCTATAAACCGTTTCAAGCTGTACTACTTTCATTTATTGGTTTACTAGCTAGTTCATGGGGCGCAATGGCAACTGGTACGATTATCGGTTCGCAGCTTATAAATATGCCGCTTACAATACTTGGCACGAATACGGCACTACTAAGCATTCCGATGTTTGCTTATTTCGTCATCCTTTCTTTACACGTTGTTGGTGGTTGGCAGGCTGTTATTGAAAAGTGGAAAGAAGGATTCAGTTTCTTTCTATTATTTTCTCTCGGAATTTATCTTTCTAACGCATACGTAAGTGTTGAACTAGCAGGTATATTAAGTTCTATCGTTACAATTGCATTTGGTTTTCTTATCATTAAATTAAAAGGAAAAAGTGAGCAAAATTTAATGACAGAACATGCTGCGGCAACGGAGAGAGAAGTATCTATTATAAAAATTATTAGCCCTTATATATTCCTAACAGTTTGTATTTTACTTTCTCGCCTCGTACCAGCATTACATGATGTATCCAGGTCATATGCCGTTCTTGATTTGAAATCATACTCTTATAAACTGGAGCTACTATATTCACCAGGATTTTGGCTCGGTATGACTTGCTTATTTACTATTATTTTCTTCCGCATTCCATCTCATATTATTAAACAATCACTCTTGCAAACGATAAAACAATGGATTCCTTTTGCGATTACAACGACAATGTTTATCGCCATTTCAGAACTAATGGGTGCATCTGGCATGCATTCATTACTGGCAAAAACAGCTGGTGAAACATTTGGCACATTTTTCGTTTTCGTTGCGCCGTTTATCGGCGGAATCGGTGGCTTTTTAACAGGTAGTAACGCAGGATCAAATGCGATGTTCATAAAACTACAAATGCAAACTGCGCAAAACGTAGCACTTCCGTGGCAATACGTTACAACACTGCAAAACACCGCATCATCAGTAGCGACAATCGCTTGCCCGTCACGGATTACGTTAGGTGCTTATTTATGTAATATACCGTATCGTGAAAATGAACTATTAAAGAAGACGACGTTAATGATTTTGGGTGCGGTGTTACTTGTGGTGGTAGAGGTTATTTTTTGGTATCTGTTGAGAAAATAAGAAATCCTCCTGAGAAAGGAGGATTTTCTTTTTATATGGATAATGCCTTAAGTATGAAAAGCTTCTACTAAATGAATAGGAGATGAAATGTATGCCCCTAAAAAACTACGGCGTGTTAAAAGGTACAGTTATACAATCAAAGATTGGAAAAGGGAAAACACCTCATTATCAAGTTCATTTACAAGGCGAAGCAGGAGTAGATTATCGTATTGCAATTAACGTGAAATCGCAAAGTTATCCGTCAGAGGTTTTATATTTTGCGAGTACCGATATTCGGTCAGAGGCGATTCACATTTTACCGACATTACCATTCGGTTTTACAGAAGTTAAAAACAATGAGCCGAAAATAGCTTTAGACTACGTAAGAGGTAATGTATTTGATTCGAAGCAAATGATTCCTTTACCAGCTGAAAAAGCAGGAGTGGATAATGATTTAAATGAAAAAATAGAGCGTTATATAAAACGAGCGATAGAAGAAAAAGCAATTATTTATGCGTTCGGTGAAAGATGGGGACCAGAAGAAAATACACCTGATTCTTACTTTCATTTCGAGCCAGGAAACGGTATACACGATATTCATATGAATCAAGGGAATGTAGAGAAATGGAAAGGTGATAATGGTATATGGCAAGACGGGGGGAATACTTATTCACTTTGAAAAGGAAGAAGAATGGATCGGTATCTTTCTTGCCTTCCAATCACAGTCATGGTGTACTGATGAAGAAGGACATGCTCGTGTTCCGGTTGAGCATTGTGATTATAAGGGAAATAAATGATGAGAGGAGGGCGTTCAAAACGAACGCCCTCCTCTTATTTTATAAAACCCAAAACTAACAAGTGTAGAAATACAAGAGAACAGCAGAGCCACACTAGAAAACGCAATGAGGTACATATTATACTTCATCACTTTTCCAATGAGCTGGTTACTGTCGTACTGAAATAGTCCTGCTATTATGTTGAATAAAAATAATACGATAAACATGACGATAACACCGTCTATTGACCCTTTAATATCTGGTTTACTTAAAGCGATATGTGCAGAAATACAAATGGCGATAAATAAAAATAACCAAAAAGAAGGATTTAATAAATTACTTATTGTAAATAAGCTTTTCAATAATACAAACGTCGATAAAAGCATGTTTTGAACCATTTCTATATTAATAGAAGTAGAAGCGATTGTTTTTTCGAGGGTTGTATTAAATAAGAAATATGAATTTGGTACGAAATAGCGCATTAAAAGGATTAACGCAGTAATACCGGAAATAATAGGACCGATTCCAATAAAGAAGTTCCCAATTCGTTGATATACACTTTTTTGATTGTATTGATGTTGTACGTAGCCTAAAGCACCTTGGCTTGTATCTGTTGGGAAAAACTGCGTTGCTACAATTTTATGACGAAATAGTACACACATAATGGCATGTCCAAGTTCATGAATAGGAACACCAATCCACGCCGTTAAAAGGAATCCTTTTCTTCCGAAAGCCCTTGACCAATACATGCGTGTGAGAGATTCTAAATAACCTAATAGAAATCCAATTACAATGATAACGCCAATTAAAGAAAATAATTGGATTAAGCTTGTAAGGAGTATTTGAAAAATTGAGTTTACTAATTCCATTGCCAGTCATCCAATCTGTTAAAAATGTTATTTGTTCTGTTTCATAATAGCATTATTTTTCAAGATTGCTAGCACATATATTTTCATTTGAAAGAAGGATTTCATAATCTTTTTCTTGTAGTCATGTTTTATGTACAAAGTCATATATTGAATTTGTAACACCCTATATGGTATCTGCTTAAGGGGGGGGAATGCGATAATGAAATGTCCGGCGTGTCATACGGAAAATACAGCAGAGGCAAAATTTTGTGGGAATTGTGGACATTCGTTGACGGAGGAAGGTGAGCAACAAGCACGCGTAGCACCAGCAGAGGAAACTCGATCAAATGAAACGGTAGAGCAAGCGAAGCGGTTTGCAAGTGGCTACTTTCAGTTTTTTAAACACGCATTACAAGCACCGACAGCTATTATGAAAAGTGGCAAGGTTGAAGTACGAAATGGAATTGTAAGTCTTGTTCTTATTTGTTTTTTAGGGGCATGTATTTTTTATAGAATGATGAGTGCTGCAGCAGCTGTTACGAAAACATTTGCACCAGATATATCTACCCCTACATTCTTTTTGGACTCTGTAACGGTCTTTTTATTTTTACTCATTTTAACTTTATTTGTCGGATTTATTATTTTTGTCAGTGGGAAGATGATGAAATCATCTTTTTCGTTTCTTGAAGTATTTGGAATATGGGGAACGATAGCAACTCCGGTAATTGCTATATTAGTGCTTTCTTTTCTGTTTAGCTTTTTATTAATCTTTTTCTTACCAATTTTATTAGGGCTGGCTACAACATATATGGGAATTAGTATAATTGTAGCTACAGTAAAACTAGATAACGGTGGATTAGATCTTGTTTACACTCTTTTTATCGCAAATATTTTCATTGGAATTGCAACATTCATTGTACTGTGGTCTTACATTAGCACGATAATTCAAACCTTTACACAGGGATTAAAGGGCCTCTAAAGAAAAGGTGGTTGAATGGATGAATGTATGTACAAAGTGTGGGACTCAGCTTGAAGACGGTGTGCAATTTTGTCAAAGCTGCGGGAGGAAGAGGGAGAGTCTTGCAGTAAAGAAGAAAATGAGCAGCGGTACAAAGGTTGGCATTACAATTTTAACATTACTTGCTGTAGTGATTGTTGGACTGTATTTGTACGGATCATCGTATTATAAGCAGGCGGCACAAGTAGATCGGATCATTACTATTTTACAAGAGAGGAACGGGGAGAAGTTAGCTGAAATCGTCACGGCAGATGATCCATCAGTTACTGTAACGAGAGAGAGTCTAATGCCACTATTTTCGTATATAAAAGAAAATCCATCTTATGTGAATGAATTGAAAGAACAGTTGAGGATAGGTGAAAAACAAGGGAACGGAATCGAAAGAGCAGACTTTTCGTTAACGAAAGACGGAAAGTATTTCTTTTTATTTGATCGGTATAAATTGAAAGCGAAGACGTATTATACGACATTGCTTACAAATGAAAAAGGTACATCTTTAAAAATGAACGGAAAAGAAATAGATAAAACAGATGACAAAAAGTTTGAGAAGCAATATGGACCGTTTCTTCCAGGAACTCAAGTGTTTCAAGCAGAATATAAAAATGATTATGTGAAACTATCACGTGAAGAAAAGGTTGTACTTATGAAACAAGGTCAAAATAACGTAACGATAGATTTAACGTTGCAAGGACAATATATTACGGTTCAAACGAACGTGCCTGGTGCAACATTGTATGTGAATCAAAAACCAGTTACAGCGCTGGCAGGAGAAGAAATTACATGGGGGCCTGTAGCAACTGATGGAAGTACGACGATTTATTTAGAACGAAATGGAGAAAACGGAAGGGAAACGACGAAGGTAGAAACGGTAACGGCACTTCCGTCTTATAATCTTCCATTCGAAAAGAAAGGTACAGAAAAACCAGTTGTTTACAATGTTACTCCGCCACCTACGACTCGGTATGTATATAATGGTTTCATCTTTCCTGATAGTGATATTCGAAAATTAACGAGTACGGACTTAGCATATGTATCGAAAGAACAAATGAAAATAGCGAGAAACGAAATATACGCAAGACATGGACATATGTTTCAAACGGAAGATATGCAAGCGTATTTTTCAAAACAGTCTTGGTATAGAGAAAATCCATATTTTACAGGAAAGCTAACAGATATTGAAACTTATAATGTTGAATTGATCAAATCAAGAGAATAAACACGTGAAAAAGGTACAGTGCATAGCTGTACCTTTTCTATGGTTTTTTAGCTGAACCAGGATCCCTTGAAAAAAAGATATGAAAGAGGAATGTGACTTTACTTGCTCCTCCTGATGTACTTGCTTGCACATCAGATAATGCACTAGATGTTAACACACCTTCAGAATGAGGAGGTACCACTATTTTGAGGGTATCATCTGATTCTGATGATGCAGTAACTGTTATTGTATCATCAGATAAGTTTAAAATTTTTACAGTACCGATTGGTAAGATAGACTTGCCAGCGTGTGATGCTGAAGCGAAGTGAGAGCCTTTCCAAATCGTTTGTGCGAAGGTTTCATCATTAGATAACCAAGCGCGAGCGCTGTATAATGTTGCGTTAATGGAAAATTCTTGGTCAAGTGACACGGCGGGTTTCGGTTCTTGCGGTTCCTCTGGAGTTTGAGCGAGAAGACCGGCACACATATATGTTTCACCTACTTTCGATAGTTACTGTTATAGCATATTAAACATGTTATTTATAAGACACGACGGCTACCTATTCAGGCATAGGTTTGTGCACCAAATTTGAAGATGAAATTATCTTTCTTTACAATGGAAGTAGGTGTTATTTCTGAAAAATATGGAAAACGTAAAGAGTATGTAGAAAAGAAGGAGTGGTAAAGTGAACTATGTCATTATTGGCGGAGATGCAGCTGGTATGAGCGCAGCTATGCAAATTGTTAGAAACGATGAAAATGCAACTGTTGTAACGTTAGAAAAAGGTGAAATTTATTCGTACGCGCAGTGTGGGTTACCATATGTCATTAGTGGTGCTATCGCTTCAACGGAAAAATTAATTGCGCGTAATGTGAAGACGTTTCGTGATAAATATGGAATTGATGCGAAAGTACGACATGAAGTAACGAAAGTAGATACGGAAAAGAAAGTGGTGTACGCAGAGCATACGAAGACGAAAGATATTTTTGAATTTCCGTACGATCGTTTATTAATTGCAACTGGCGTACGTCCTGTTATGCCAGAGTGGGAAGGTCGAGATTTGCAAGGCGTTCATCTTTTAAAAACAATTCCAGATGCTGAGCGTATATTAAAAACGCTAGAAACGAATAAAGTTGAAGATGTAACCATTATTGGCGGTGGTGCGATTGGACTGGAGATGGCAGAAACATTCGTCGAACTTGGTAAGAAAGTAAGAATGATTGAGCGAAATGATCATATCGGTACGATTTATGATGCAGATATGGCTGAATATATACATAAAGAAGCAGATAAACACAATATTGAAATTTTAACGAATGAAAATGTGAAAGCATTTAAAGGAAATGAAAGAGTGGAACAAATTGAAACGGATAAAGGTACGTATAAAGCAGATCTTGTTTTAGTATCGGTTGGAGTGAAGCCGAATACTGATTTTCTTGAAGGAACAAATATACGTACAAATTATAAAGGGGCAATCGAAGTAAATGCATATATGCAAACGAATGTGCAGGACGTATATGCAGCTGGTGATTGCGCAACACATTACCATGTTATAAAGGAAATTCATGATCATATCCCGCTCGGAACGACTGCCAATAAACAAGGGCGACTTGCTGGACTGAATATGCTTGATAAACGAAGAGCATTTAAAGGTACGTTAGGTACAGGTATTATTAAATTTATGGATTTGACGCTCGCAAGAACAGGTTTAAATGAAAAAGAAGCAAAAGGGCTACATATTCCGTATAAAACAGTCAAAGTAGACTCCACAAATATGGCGGGCTATTATCCTAATGCGAAACCACTTTACTTGAAATTATTATATCGTTCTGACACGAAACAATTATTAGGTGGACAAGTAATTGGAGAAGAAGGTGTAGATAAACGAATTGATGTGATCGCAATGGCACTTTTCAATAAAATGAGCATTCACGATTTAGAAGATGTCGACTTAAGTTACGCACCACCATATAACAGCGTTTGGGATCCAATTCAGCAAGCGGCAAGGAGAGCAGAATAGCACTTTTTAAGTGCTATTTTTTTCGTTAAAGGGGAATCATTATTTTTGGCGAAAGAAGCGAATTGGAAATAGTTATATATAGGGAAGGGGATCATTAAAAATGTTTGTAACACTTCAAACAGTTCAAGAATCAGAAAAAGAAATATTACGTAATTTATATGCACTATATCTTCATGACCTCTCTACATTCACTCCTAATATAAAGATTGGGGCAAATGGATTTTTTGAATACGAAGATTTGTACATGTTTTGGGAAAATGACGGAATCACTCCGTATTTTATTAAAAGTAATAATGATATTGTAGGATTTTTATTACTACTGGAACGTCCATTTTTGAAAAAAGAAAATGACTTTTGTATTAATGACATTTTCATATTGAATCAGTACAAGGGAAAAGGAATCGGTAAACAAGTTATTGAGAATGTACTAAAAGAGAAACGAGGACAATATTTCGTTATCGAACTTGTGAAAAATGTACCAGCTGTTTCTTTTTGGAAGAAAGTATATAGGGAGCTAAACATCGAATTTGATGAAAAAACACAGTTAATCGATGATGAAGAATGTCTCGTTCAAACGTTTAAAATATAATGAAATCGGTGCCTCTAGTAGATTAATTTGAAATTTAACTTTATCCTGCATTAACGGGCAGTAAGACCCCCACCTCAAAATTCAGCGAAAGCAAAGAAGCTAAGTGGGGGGCGGGCTGCCCGTAAAAGCCCGATTGGTGAAGGCTGATAATCAGTGGGGGATGAAGAAAACCCCCACTAATTAAAGTTTCACTTTATTTCGAATATACCGTTCGCCCTTGAAAACATAGTACTTATCGCTTATATTTTCATATAGTATTTATTTTTTAATAAAGCAATGATCGAACCAGGGGGCACAGTATGGCAATTAACATGAAAACAATCGAAGAATGGATTGCTGAATCAAACGCAAGACAAGAAGAAGACTTTGGAAACGTTGTTGAAGAAATGAAAGAAGTATGCGTCGGACTTGATAATGCGACATTAATTTATACAAAAAATGTATTTTGTTTCGGTAAGAAAGTAGAAGTATTGTTCTTCTTCCAAGATCATGTCGTGATTGGACAAGAAAAAGATGAATATGTTGAAATCGAAAAATTAAAGTATGAAGCAATTACACATAGCAACTTAAAAACAAATGACAAAAATACAACGTTAGAATTAAAGTTTGCTAACGGACAATCTATCAATTTAGATAGTTTAAATGATAACTACGGTACGAAAAATTGGTTATTCGCGAGACAAATTAAGAGTATTTTTAAATTAATCTAGTAAAAAAGCACGCCGTCCACCGGCGTGCTTCTAATTACGCAAATCCCCTTTTAACCAATTCCGCGCTCGATACGCCCCAACAGGAATTTGAATGAGAGACGTTTCATTTCCAGTATCTATCCCGTATAACTGATCACATGAATTTGTATCAAAACTTAGTAATGGATGCCCGCCCATCCCCATCGCGGTTGCGGCGAAAACGAGTTTATGAACGAGTATGCCAGCTTCCATTTGGTGAATACGGTATCCTCTATAGCCTAATACATTTGTATAGTATTCTTTCTTTCCGACTACATGTAGGCAAAGCGGTACTTGAAAAAGATTTACGTTATCCATCGTCATACTGGATTGAAGGGGATAACGAAGGTCTCCATATCGAAGTGGCTGTATGGAATGTGTTTTACTGTTATAAGAATAAGCGCCGTTCTCTATATCTTTTACGTTATAAAAACATCCATATAATGAGACCCGTGCATTTTCATTTACATACTGACCATCAAGGTCGTTGTAATAAGGGAAGGAGAGACTCGCTTCTTGTAGTAAAGTAGCGAGCTCGGCTGCATCCCATTTCGTGAAAGTAAAGTCAGCATCAGGGGAATACCGTTCTTTACAAAGTTGTAAGAAATCATACGATAACCGTTCTACTTGCGGCAACTGTACAGCGTGCGCATGATGTTGATAGTGCTCTTCATGATGTAGTGTTTGGAAGTGTGCTGTCGATTCAATCATAGAAGCTTCATTTATTTTTGTTATCATCGGATGTTTATATACTTGCTTTGATCGAACGAAATGTTCGTGTGCTAACGGCGGAATTTGCTGTAACAACTCATGAGAAGTAACTGTTTTATTTTCACGGTAATCATTGTGAAACCAATTAGTTTGCGGTTCTGTACTTAAAGGAACGACAGCATACACGCTTTCTTCGCCTTCTGACAGTCCGAGTAAATGGTTGATTGCCCGGTCTAAAAACTGAAAGTATACGCCATTTTTGTAACCGAATTGTTTGGCACATGCAAGTAATTGTCCGATGAGAACACCACTATCTAATCCTTGAAGTCGATATGAAAAGTTATTGTATTTAAAGTAGTTTTTCCAAAACATAGTGGATACGAATGCAGCGCCAAAACAAGACTGTATGTTACAACGGTTGCCAAGTGCTTCTGTAATGTAAGAATCGAAATTTCCTTCGCGAAGTAAAATAAGTCGGTGGTGCGCAGCGTCGTAATGGTAAATACCGTCTGGATAATCATCGATCTTTAAATATATATACAATTCATTTGGATATAAAGCGCCGCCTGAAGGGGTAGATCTTCGGAATAAAATTTTTTCGCTACTTAGCTGACATAACTGTGTTAAACCAAATGAGGACCAAAGGTAATGACCAATCTCTTTTAAAGTAGGTGTAGTAGAAGAGTTAGGTAAAGATAATGGGATTTCTAAAGAGAGTGGAATGATAGGGACATTTCGATATAATTTATAAGGGAGCGGTGCATCTTCCCAGTCCACTTCATGGTTCGGCATAATTTCGTCTATAGAAAAATGGAGATGATGTAAAAAAGTATCCAGCTGCATAGAATCCCCTCCTTTACTATGGAAACGGATGCGGATGTGGATTTAATTGTTCATTCGTTAAAGGTTCGTTTGTATATCCAAGTGTCATCGGCACAGTATATACTCTATCCAGTCCTGTAACCCGAGTGAGATGGTGACCGAACGTCATCGGTAGCATGCCTGGAATAATGACTTTTACACAATGTAATCCGTTTTTTTCTATAAGAGGTACTGTTTGATTTACAACGATTACGTCAAGTCCAGATTGCTGCAGACGGTTTAAAAGTTGATGAAGATCAGATGTTAAATCTAGATCAACTGATTGTAATGCATTCATTTCTTGGAATGATTGTACCAGGGCATCGTCACGTAAAAGAAAGTGAAGACGTTCTTCTGCTTCTTTTAATCCGTACAGCATACTATGGTCTTCCATTTTATTTACGAGATAAGGGTCTTGTAAGCAGTTTTCGTAGTGCTCTCTTTTTTGTTCAAGTTCATCGTCTGCTATTAGTAACATGCCTGCTATTTCATGGATGGCACTCTTTAAAGCGCGGACAGGGTCTAAATGAGAGCCTCCCGCACAAACAACGTTCATTCCATTTTCACGCGTATTTTTCGCAATTACCCATAAGCTTGGGATACCGTGTTCCATCGTTGCGTTAAAAGCATGTAATTCATACCCAGTAATCGTGTACAGCCGCTGAATCATTAATTGTAATTCCGTATCATTTGCTGAACTAAGATCAAGGCGGGGGAGAGGTAATTCGGCATACCAAGTGAGCAAAAAGGCGTCACGCTCTACAATTTCTAAAATGCCATGAAAAATTGCTTCTTCTAAACTACCACCAATTGCACATCCATTTGATGTTTCATACACGAAAGCATCTCGATGACCGAGGCTATAATAAGCAATTGATTCAGGAACTAAAAGTGGCCGGTTTTGTAATAAAGAGTAGCCCCATACCCAGTTTTGTTCATAGTCAGGATCAAACGGTTTAAACGGAAAACTATTACGATTATAATGTTCATTTGTATGGACACCGAGCAAGAGGGGATTAAGTGCATGATCCTCTAACTCACGAAAACTGCCGTGTACATTTGTCTTTTTTCCTCGAGGTGACATACCACAATATCGTTCTAAACCTTCTAAAATAGCAGTCGCTTCACTCATTGCAAATGAATGAGTTCGGCCTGCAACACCTTCATTTCCAAACATTAATGGCATGTTTATAATAACGTCAGCAAATGGTAATAAAGAATGCTGCATTTTTCCGTTCAACATACCGACGCGATAATCGAAATAATCTCTCGTTAAAAATGTGTTTAGTTCATGAATGGAACGACAGCGATATGCTGCTTCGCTTGTTTTTAAGCTCGGTTGTAACGAAATCGCTGCTGCATCTGCCGTATCATCAGGCAAATTGCTACATACAGGGCAGAGCGGATCGGGAAGAAAAGAATGCCGCGTACATTGCAGTGTTTGTAAGTTTAGTAAAATGAGTTCATTTTCTAAAGAAGAATGGTTATGAGTTAATATTTTCTCTGTTTCTGCACGAATAAGATGGCACATTTGTAACATACCATTTTGGGTGGCACGTACATCACGCCTTGTTACATTATCTGCCTTTAACGCATATTTCCGCTGTAGTGCCCACATTTCTTGTTGATCAAATCCAGCGATAAATCGGCGTCCATCAGAGCAGTTGGAACAGCCAGTTGCAAGAGGATGAATGTAAGGACCGATAATACCTTCACCAAATGAAGTGAATGCACGTAGCCATGGAATATGATTCGATCGAAACATTAGCTCGGCATCATGATGAATAGTAGAAGGAGAGCCATCATGTAATACGAGAGCGAGATGAATATTTTCAGGGAGTTCTTCTGTAAGGTTATGTTGGCGAATGATAGAATATTGTTTGCATAGTTGATCATGTACATAGTTTGCAAGTAAGCCATCGCCTATAAGCAATATATTTTGAGTCATAGACTGTCCTCCTTTGCAATTAATACACCGTATACACCATCTAAGTTTTCTTTCAAAAATGATTCAATGGCTAAATCAAACACGAATGGATAAAAATTATGTTCTTCTAAATGTTGCAAGGCAAGCTGCACAGATTGCACACCTGGAACTTCTTCTTCCGCTTGTATTTCCACTCTAAAAGAATCCGTGTCATATAAAATAATAGAGGATTCAGGCAAGATATTAGCTCTGTAAGGAGTCTCTTCATTTTGAATATGAAGTAGTGATAGTTGTAGTGCGTTTCGTAAGGCTAACGTCATATTAATATTAGATGCACCGTACCAGCGATCATTTATACCGACCCAAACGACAGGAAAGCTGAGAATCTCTTCACTTACTGCTATTTTAGGTGTTTCATGAATTGTAGAGAGAGCATCGTAATAAAATCTACAATGTTTATCATGAATTGCAGTTAAATCAATCGTCGTAATTTCTTCTAGCATATGTGACTGCCGCTCATACAATTTATTATTTAAATGTTGTTGTAGCGCCCGGTATACACCTTCTGTCATCGTTTCTCCAGCGCCAATACCGATATCATTATGTTCAGGAATAAGGCGGTGCATAATTTCCGCTACATATGTTTCAATTCCTGCTAAACCAGCTTCTCGGCGCGCTTCATTATGAGTTAAACCACCACAAGTCATAAGAGGCAGGAGGGAAGCAGGACCATCTGATAGTGGAGTAGCTACTTGAATATGGCATTGTGATAACGGTAATTGATATGAATCTTGTTCATCCCATACATGGAATAAACCAGCTTCTTTAGAAGTTAATGAGTCGAAAAAGCGGAATAAATCAGTTGAGGTATGTTGGTTGGACCGCTGCCCAAGTTGTTCAGAAAGATTTTCTATCGTATCAATTGTAAAACTTTCATCAGTTGCGAGAGGATGTTTTATAAAAGGATGCCATGCTCCTTCGAGTGTTTCGTAATTTAATAAAAAGAATTGTGGTTCTTTTTCTCGGTAGGAATCATCAGCGACATGTTTAAGTAATTCAAATACGATTATATTTGCTAACATTGCAGATGGAAGTGGTGAAAATGATGCTGATGAATGTTCATTTTGTAAAGTTGTTTCATGTAGCCGATGCCATGCGGATTCCCAGCATTCTTCACGATTAGCTGTTACGATAGGGCCGGCTATACCAAGTGCTGATAAACAGACGGCAGGTATGAAGTTCTTTCCTACTTCTCTACAAATCGTGTGAACTGCTCTTAGGCCTTCAATATCTCCATTTTGAGAAATATACAAAATCCAGTCGAAAGGCTCGAACACTTCATGCAGGGGACGATCAATTGTCGTATCTATTTCCTGAACAAGGACATGATCATCAACTTCATGTGCAAGTTCTACTAGCTCATGAATGCGATCGTAATTTGTTTCCTCATAATCTGTAACAAGGTAATGAAAGGTAGGTAATCCTGATTCTAATAAAGAAGAAACTAAGGAAGTAAGCATATCTCCAGAACCAATTATAAGGACGTTTGCTGCGCGATACGTTTCGAATTTTAGAGCGCCTGAATGAGAATCAGCTTCTAAAAATTCAATTTGTGAAGCGTATCTATCAAGTAATGCGCTATTTAATTCATGAGGTGCATCTTGACTTACATCCCGAACGAAACCATTTTCATATAAAATCTCTCCAATTTCAAATACACGATTTTGATAGGGGAGAGGGAGACCATCGGTTATTTCTGCTAAAGAATAATTCCCGTTAAACATTGGCATTAATTTTTCAATCCAGTTGTAAATTCCATCACCGTCCATACGAAATGAACTGGCATTATTTCGAAAATAGACACCCCCGTTTGAGTCGGGGAGGAAAAAAGTATCCTTATTTGCTTTAAGTTTTGCATCAATTGGAAGGTTATTCATTTTAATCCTCCTTACGTTTTAGGCATACATTATTAGCTTATGTAATGAAATTTGTCCCATATGAATGCAATAAAAAAAGGCTGTAGAATAATTCATTCTACAGCCTGTAATAGATTATTAATCTATCAACCTTCTAATAATAATGATTTTGGATCTTCAAGCATATCTTTAACAGCAACAAGGAAGCTAACTGCTTCTTTACCATCAACAATACGGTGATCGTAAGATAAAGCGATGTACATCATTGGACGGTTTTCCATACGTTCTGCATCAATTGCAACTGGACGTACTTGGATTTTGTGCATTCCTAAAATACCTACTTGTGGGCTGTTTAGGATTGGTGTTGACATTAGAGAACCGAATACACCACCGTTTGTAATTGTGAATGTACCACCTTGTAACTCTTTTAATGAAAGTTTGTTATCGCGTGCTTTCATACCTAAATTACGAATTTCGCTTTCGATTTCAGCGAAGTTTAATTGGTTAGCATCGCGTACAACTGGAACAACTAATCCATCTGGAGCTGCTACTGCAATACCGATATCATAGAATTTTTTAATGATAAGCTCATCGCCTTGAATTTCAGCATTTAATAATGGGAATTGTTTTAATGCTGCAACAACTGCTTTTGTGAAGAATGACATGAAGCCAAGACGTACATCATGTTTTTTCTCGAAAGCATCTTTACGCTCTTTACGTAATTCCATGATTGCAGTCATATCAACTTCGTTAAATGTTGTTAACATTGCAGATGTTTGTTGAACTTCTACAAGGCGTTTTGCAATTGTTTGACGGCGGCGGGACATTTTCACGCGCTCAACTGGTTTTTCGAATTCCGTTTTTGCAACTGGAGCAGGAGCTGGACTTTTTGGAGCAGCTGGTGCTTCTTTTGGTGCGGCAGCATGAGCTTGTACATCGTGTGGTCTCACACGTCCAAGTGGATCTGTGCTACGTACGTCGTTTAAGTCGATACCTAATTCACGAGCCATTTTTCTAGCAGCTGGTGATGCGATAGGACGGTTCGTATTCGGTAAACCTTGTAAAGTTGTAGTTTGCTCAGCATTTGGTGCCGCAGCTTTCGGTGCTTCAGTTGTTTCTTGTTTTGGCTGTTCAGCAGCCGGTGCAGGTGTACTTACTGCAACCGGTGCTCCGTTTGCATCTAAAATTGCGATAGTTGCACCAACTTCAACTGTATCCCCAGGTTCGCCTAGTAACTTCGATACAATACCTGAATCTTCTGCAATGATTTCTACATTGACTTTATCAGTTTCAAGCTCAACAACGCTGCCACCTTTCTCAACTTTGTCGCCTACGTTGATAAGCCATTGTGAGATAGTTCCTTCAGTAATAGATTCTGCAAGCTCAGGTACTTTAATTTCGATCATTTTAAATGTCCTCCCCTTATTTGCCTAACGGTGTGTTTTTTCTTCTTTTGTCTTCGGTAATCTCCATTTGTTAGCCTACCCCCGGGCAGAATATCTGTCCGGGGAGCAAGCTAGAAACCTTCATTGTTACTTTCAGTTGCTGAAAACTTCAATTTCTTGTTTATCTTGACGGAAGTTATACTTCACATCTAAAGCGTGTGCAACAATTAGTTCTTGCTCAGCTTTGTGAGCGAATGGATCGCCACCAGATGGGCTAGAGCGATCTGGGCGTCCAATGTAACCTGTTTTCACTTTATCTCCAGCAAGTTCGAACAGAATTGGAGCCATGTAATGCCATGCGCCCATATTACGAGGTTCTTCTTGAACCCAAATAATTTCTTCTAAGTTTTTAAAGCGTTTAATAATAGATTGAACTTTCTCAGCAGGGAATGGGTACAGCTGTTCAATACGAACGACATGAACTTCATCTAAGTTATACTCATGTTTACCAGACTCAATTTCTGCTGCTAAGTCAATCGCCATTTTACCTGTGCTTAAAACAAGACGTTTTACTTTAGTTGGTTTCATGCCAAGGTTTTCTTGTTCTAGAGCAGGTTGGAAACGTCCTTCGCTTAACTGACTAGCAGTTGAAAGCGTAAGTGGGTGACGTAATAAACTCTTCGGCGTCATCAATACTAATGGTCGAACAGCTTCTGTTCCTAAGATAGATGCTTGACGACGTAAAATATGGAAGTATTGTGCCGCGCTCGTTAAGTTTGCAACTGTCCAGTTATTCTCAGCAGCTAACTGTAAGAATCGTTCTGGACGTGCACTAGAATGCTCTGGTCCTTGACCTTCATAACCGTGCGGTAATAGAAGAACTAAACCAGATTTTTGACCCCATTTTGCTCTTCCAGCTGAAACATATTGATCAAATAATGCTTGCGCAGTATTTGAGAAGTCACCATATTGCGCTTCCCACATAACAAGAGTTTCTGGAGCGAATACGTTATAACCATACTCGTAACCAACAACAGCGGCTTCTGATAACGGACTGTTATGAACAGAGAAGGATGCATTAATGTTTGGCAAGCGATGTAATGGCGAATATGTTTCATTTGTATCAGTATCGTGTAATACGATATGACGGTGCGCGAATGTACCACGCTGTGAATCTTGACCAGTTAAGCGAATTGGCGTACCTTCTTGTAAAATAGAAGCGAATGCTAATGACTCAGCAAGTGCCCATTCAATTTTACCGTTCTCTTCAAGAGCGTCTTTACGGCGTTCAAGAATTTTCTTTACTTTCGGATATACGTTAAAGCCTTCTGGCCAAGATAGTAGACCTTCATTAATTGCACGAAGTGAGTCAATCTCAACACCAGTATCAATTGGCTGAATGCCTTTTGCAACAACATCTGGCACTTTAACGTCAATTGTTGCAGCGCTCGTATCAGCTGGCGGTACTTGTGCATAGTCAGATTTTAATTGCTCTTGTATAAACTGAGTCATTGTTTCAACCTCATCTGCATTTAGAACACCAGCAGCTTGTAATTGATCTGCATAAATCGCTCTTACAGTTGGGTGATTTTTAATCTTTTTGTACACTTGTGGTTGCGTAACTGCTGGGTCATCCATTTCGTTATGACCGTAGCGGCGGTAACCAATTAAATCGATTAAGAAGTCTTTTTTGAACAATGTACGATATTGAATCGCAAGGTTAGCAGCAGCAAGACAAGCTTCTGGATCATCAGCGTTCACGTGAACAATCGGAATATCGAAACCTTTTGCAAGGTCACTTGAATATTTCGTAGAACGAGAATCATAGCTATCAGTCGTAAAGCCAACTGCATTGTTTGCGATAACATGAATTGTTCCGCCTGTTTGGTACGCGTTCAATCTGCTTAAGTTCAACGTTTCAGATACAATACCTTGACCAGGGAATGCAGCATCACCATGAACTAAAATTACGAATGATTTTGAAGTATCTTGTTCTGGAAGACCAGATTTTTTACGATTCTCTTGAGCCGCACGTGCAAAACCTTCTACAACAGGGTTAACGAACTCAAGGTGACTTGGGTTATTTGCTAATGTAACGCGAGTGCTAACTTCTTCGTTACTAACGACTTGTTCTCTACCTAAATGGTATTTCACGTCGCCAGTCCAGCCAGAATTTGCCACTGCGCCTTCTATTTTTGCATGTTTGAACTCAGCAAACATGTGACTATATGGTTTTTCTAATACGTGTGCAAGTACGCTTAGACGACCGCGGTGAGCCATACCAATCATGACATCTTCTACGCCGCCCTTTGCACCTTCGAGAACAATTTCATCTAGAACAGGTACAAGCATATCAACGCCCTCGATAGAGAAACGCTTTTGCCCAACGAATGTTTTATGCAAGAATTGCTCGAAACCTTCAACAGCTGTTAAACGTTTTAAAAGAGCAGTTCGTTTTTTATTTGATAGTGGTTGACGCAATGAATTTAATTCCACCATTTGATGCAACCACGCGCGTTCTTCACTATCTTGTATATGAGAAAATTCATAAGCTAAAGATTTTGTATAAACGTCTTTTAATCTATGAATTACATCAAGTGCAGTGTGAATACCTTCTGGTGCATCTTGCCATACTGTTTTCGCTGGAATCGCTTTCAAGTCAGCATCGCTCAGTTCGTTCATTGCTTTCTCAAGAAGAGATTGTCCATCAGCAGCATCTTCCATCGGATTGATGTGAGCCAACGTATGCCCGAATGAACGAATTTGTTCAACAAGCTGAACGACTTTAAGAATTTTTTCAATGTTCCCTGTGTTTTGAGGAGAAAAATGTGTTGCTGTGTTGTCCCCTGTTACGACATCATCTTGAAACGAAGGAGCTCCAAAAATTTCAAAAAGCTCTTGTAATTCCGGATCAACAGAACCTGCTCCAGTTACGTAAAGATCATACTGCTCAATAACATAACCAAGGTTCGGACCATGGAACTTGGCCCAAGGGTTTGTCGTTGTATTCTTCCTCGTCATTTGTTTAAACCTCCCAATGCATATAATCCTTTTTCCAAACAAAAGGTGCATTTTGCTCTTTTCAATAATTGATGAACCAATAATCAATGTAAATGTTTTCTTTATTCTTATGTTATTACAATAATTTACATAATACCAAACACTATTACTTATCTGTTTTGTAAAAAAACATTCACAATAACTTATCACCCAAGTTAATCTTTCATGTTATAAAGTAATTTTACAGAAAAATGGGGTGGATATATTTGGTATACCTACACGAATGACTAAAATTGTTGCATGTAAATATAAGTATAATAATTAGAATGTTTCGATAAAAATGAGTTCGAATTATGTATATTGAAATAATAAGCGCTTTCATTGATATTATACAACAATATAACGGAATATAGTATAAAAAATAAAAAATTATGAATTTATCGTAAACTTCATTTAGATAGTGTTAAATATTGAAAGGAAAGTGAAGGATTTCTACAAAAAAAGTTGCTAAACATAAAATATGCCGAAAAACACCGTAAAACCAATAACGCATTTTGTGGAATAAAGAGATAAATGAAATATTTTAAAAGGATAAAACAAATAGGGAGATATTAAATTTTAAAAAAAGAGAGGAGGAGATATAGTAACTGTTATTTACAGTGTTCCGTGTTGCGCTTCAAAATAGACGTGCTGAAATTGAAAAGTTTCTTCTATATAAATAGAGTGAAACAAACTAAAATGCATGTAAAGGAAACTTGACGTAAAGGTTGCTTTACATATATACTCACTGTAAGGAAGGAGGGAGAAATTTCCTTGGAAAATAAAATGGTTGAATACCGAAAAAAATTTGGACTATCTCAAGAAAAATTGGCTGAGAAACTTGGAGTTTCCAGACAAACCATCATTTCAATTGAAAAGGGAAAATACGATCCGTCACTTCCGTTAGCATTTGAAATAGCGAAAACATTTCAGACAACGATAGAACATGTATTTATTTATGAAGGAAAAGAAGAGGGGGAATAGGGATGAATTATTCACAAAAGTACTTTTTAATTATGGGAATTATTTTCTTTATTATGAGTGGAACCATGGTATTAGCGGGCATAATGACGCATTCCGCACCACCGGCTCCAACGTATACAGTACTCGCGATGATGATTATGTGTTTCTGCCTAAGTTACTTACACCCGCAATTTAAAGAAAAAGATGAGCGAATGAAACTTATTCGTTATAAAGGAATGTTCTTCAGCTTTTTTGCATTAGCAGCATATTATCTTCTTTTCTCTTTCGGTTTGAACTTAAAAATACTTACACTATCTGCTACTGAATTATTGAATATACTAATGGCACTTACGATGAGTACAGTTTTTATCTCATTTGTTGTTTTATCGAAAAGATATTAAGATGGAAGAGAGAAAGGAAGATTAACATATGCAAATGATGTATGCTTTTGGCATTGGACTTGTATTATTTTTAGCCGTATTCTTATTTATTCGGAAAGACGTTCAAGGTGGGACGTTAACGAAAAGAGGCTTTTATAAAATGATCGGCTGTTTAGTCGTTATGTTTATAGCGATCATCGTAATGATCGTTTTAATAAATCAATCACTATAGAATATAAAAATGGAACCTTACTGTAGTAAGGTTTTTCTTTTTGGTATAAAATCCGAAAATTCCCACGATATCCATTTACTACATATAATGGATATTATATAATTTAATAAAATGATAGATAGGGAGCATAGTATATGAATAAAAAAACTATCTTCTTTTTATTAACATGCCTACTACTTATAGCTAGTATTACTTATATAATATGTAACAAACGAGAACAAGTGCCACCTATGTTAGTATGGGAGCACCAAGAATACTATGTTACGAATGAACCTGCCGAAGCTGAAAAAGTTGGACAAAGGCTCGGAGAAGTAACGAAGAAAATCGAAACAAGTAAAAAACCTACTAAAAACAGTGAATCCAACATATTACAAGAAAAAACAGAAGTATTCACAATGATAGAAGAAGAAAAAAATCCTCACTCACCTTTAATCATAAAGGAGCCTTATAGTGACGAATATAGAGTAGTAAGACCGATGTTACATGTACTATAAAGTGAAAAGGAGACTCATATGCAGACAGTAATTTATCCATGGTCGTTAAGAAAAATGTTTGTTTTTTTCCTTTGCTTCATCTTTCCGCCAATCGGCGCAATTTATATTTTGATGAATCGAGAAGCGCTACAAAAGAGAGACTTCATTTTATATGTATTATTTGCTGCTATTAATATATCGCTTTGGTTATCACTTATGATCCTCGATCGGAGCGTGTGGATGGTAGCGGGTCATTATGTGTTCGGAGCAATTGTTATTGTTTTTTCGAATATGAATAAGAGATAAGCCAGCAACCTTAAAGTTGCTGGTTTTAATTTTGCTATTTATAATGAGGAAATAAATTTTTAATAGAGAGTAGTGGGCGTTATGAGATGGAAAGAGGGGACGTTTGAAAAAATAGACACGAATGACTTATCTATTGAGCAACTCATACATTCAAGGAACAAAACGTAAATGGCGGAGCGGTTATAAGCTGTTTTAAAGTACATAAAGAAAATTTTTTCAAAGAAATACCACATTTGAAAGATGGATACGAGCACTTCTTTAGAAGAATCTTCAACTCTTTAGATATAATGCATAACTTAGAAGAGTTAAAAATACATACGTCAGAAAAATATAAGTTTCAATTTCAATATAGAAGCGCAGTAATGCTTGATGGGAGTATTGCATTTCAAATCATAAGAGGAGGAGCATATGAAGAATTTAAGGAACGACCAGTTATTGCAAAGCAATTAGCAGTCAATGTATGCCAATATATGTTCCAAGATCGATACGAAGATATTAAAGTGTTCGAAAGCTATCGTCCTTGGACAGATTGGTTTTACGATGTTGCGTGGGATGCTACTTGGATGGTGCTAGATAGTAAGGAGCGTAAAATGTGGCTCATTTGTGCTACAGATACGGATTGAAAGATAAAGGGCCTTTTAGGAATGCTGCAAGGGTTTTTATCTTTTTGGAATGAATAGGAAATGAATCATATAAATGCTATACTAAAAAATGTTTGTAATGTCAGTTTCATACCCTTGTATAATGCTGACTTACTAGAAAAGATAAGAGGAGAATAAACGTGAAAAAGATACAGAAATTATTGCTGTTAATGATGGTAGTAGGATTAACAGTAGGTGTATTAGCAGGATGTGCAAATCCGAAAGATACGACAGAAGAATTTTTAACCGCGATACAAAAAGGTGATGTTGAAAAGGCTCGTACATTTGTTGAGAGTGACAAAGAATTTAATAAACTAAATGAAAAAACAGATGATGCTGAGGCAAAAGCAATGCTGAGTGCAATTACGAAAAACTTTAAATTTGAAAAGCCAGAAGAAGTATCGAAAAAAGATGACAAAGCAGAAGTGAAAGTGAAAATTACATCTGCTGATCTATCCGTTGCTGTAACAAAAGCAGTGGGAGAAGTTATGCCAATGGCCTTCGCTAGCGCCTTTAGCGAAGACAAAGAACAGTCTGAAAAAGCAATCGAAAAAACGATGACATCAGCAATCGTCAAACACTTATCAGATAAAGATGCAATCATGGCAACTCGCGAAGTTACATTGAACTTAAAGAAAAACAAAGATGGCGACTATAAAATCGTTGCAGATGATAACTTGAAAGAAGTATTGTTTGCTAATGCGAAGTCTTTGGAGAAGATGTTTGGTGGGAAGTGATTGATTTAGATAAAAAAGAGAAACCATATCACGTAGAAGGTTGATACGGTTTCTCTTTTTTTATGACCCCGGAGAGGCTCGAACTCACGGCCTCCACCCTGTCAAGGTGGCGCTCTCCCTGCTGAGCTACGGGATCTTCAAAAATGCGTATGTAACAGCATCTTTAATCTTTATGCTAAAGCAATTATATATAATTAACTGAAATTTTACAATATTTTATATTAATGTTTTGATAGGAAAGTAGTTGGAATCACTTAGTTGTGTATTAAGGAATATATAAGAAGAGAATGTAATGAAAAGTGATTTCGAATAAAGTGGTTATATTATTTTTTTCGATACCAATCTAAAGGACCATCATCACTTAAATCGACAAGAAAAGGGAGTAAGAAATGTAAAGGTAAGCTAATAAATTCGGGCATAGCGTTCACTGTTTTCTTTGATAGATACTGTCTCCCAAAACAATACGGGCAATCTTTTTCAAATGTCACGAGTATTGACCATACATCTTTTATTGTCCACTTCGTTTTACAATACGTACAACGCGCCATAGAGTTCCTCCTCATTTTAAGTCTTCTTCTAGTATATTCCATTTTATTGTACTGAAGTCATTTGTATTTGGTGTGATAAAATGTAAGTTGTTTTGTTTTTTTATGTGGATTTATTTAGTCATTTATGATCAATTACATATCGTTTCATGTTTTTGCAGGATGATAGATTTTTAGCTTCAATATGCAAATTGGCCAATATATCCTTTTTACAATTTACTTAAAATCATGTATAACAGAGATACAAGATTATTTTACCCCGCTATTTGCGGACGGTAAGATCCCCACCTCAAAATTTAGCGAAAGCAAAGAAGTTAGGTGGTGGCAGGCTGCTCGTAAAAGCCCGATTGGTGAAGGCTGATTAAAGTTTCACTTTATAAATATTCAGTAGTAGAGGGAGAATTATTGTAATGGTAAGGAAAACGTTCAAGATGCGCGTATCTAGAAATAGAACGATTTCGATTAATGGATCGATTCTTGATGTGGATGTTACACATGATGAGTTTTTACAAGAGTTTGTTGAGTGGGTCGATTCTAAAGGCTGGTCGTTTATGGGGATGACAGATGAGATTACACCCGAGGAAGCTAGTCAAAATTTAATAGATTCATTGATTGATGAGAAGGATAAGAAAGAATAATTCCTTCTTATTTTTTATTGTATATTTATGTTCTTTATCGTAAAAGTATGATATAGTAAAAAACAGTGAATGTTCTTCCAATTTAATACAATTCACATATAGATTGGTAGATTCAGTTTTTAAGCTGTGAGAGTATAGTGAAAAGGGAGAGTCATATGGTAAATTTTAAGAAAATTTCGGTTTTCGTTATGGTTATTTGTTTATTTTTTTTGACACCTATGACGTTATATGCTGAGACGAATATTGGAGTAAATCCGGAGCAAGTGGCACCTCCACCTGCGGAAGGGCCGAATGTTTTTAGTCAGTTTGCGACTACGATTGATGCGAAAACAGGAGATATGTTGTACGACAAAAATGCACATCATCGTGCGTTCCCTGCTAGTATGACGAAAGTGTTAACGGCGATTTTACTGATGGAGCATACGAAGCCAGAGGATCAATTTACGTTTTCACAATTAGCATTAGATCAAGAGAAGAGTAATTATCAAATTGAGTTTCACCCTGGTGAGACTATTAATAGAAATACTGCACTTATGATTTTAATGGTGCTGAGTGCGAATGATGTGTCGTATGCGATTGCGGAGCGTATTGGAGGAAGTGTTGAAAACTTCGCCAATATGATGAATGAAAGGGCGAAGCAATTAGGGGCTAAAGATAGTCATTTTGTAACGCCAAATGGATTGCATGATCCAAATCATTATACGACGCCATATGATATGGCCATGATTACGAGAGGTGTGCAAAAGTATCCTGAAATTTTACAAGCGATGAATACGAAAAGAACGACGGTTACGACATCTACGCAAACAGTTTCTATTTTTAATAAGTCTACTTATTTTGAAAATCCATATAGTATGGGTGGTAAGACAGGATTTACGAATGAAGCACGCAATACGCTCGTTTTATTAAATGAGAAGGATGGTAATCGTATTATAAATGTAGTAATGGCTTCTCAAAGACCTGAAATTTATGAAGATTTGAAGCAGATGGCGGAATATTCTTTTGGGCAATTTACGAAGCAAACTGTACTAGATAAACATAGTTGGCACCAAAAGGCAAAGTATTTAAATAAAGATGTTGATTCTGAGCTGGAAAAAAGTGCAGAGCTTATGCTAAAGAAAGATGAAGGGAAAAATATAAAAACGGCTTTTCGGGTTAATTCAGTGGATAAAGAATCTTTGTATCAAAAAGGAATTCATCGCGGTGAAGTAGTTGGTGCGGTAGATATTATAAAGAATAATCAAACGATTGCGACTATAAATGTTCTTTCAAAAGAAGATGTTACTTTTGCGATGCCTAAAAAAGATACAGTTGCACCTGAAGTAAAGGAATCGAATGTGAAAGTGATAAGTGTTGGAATAGGTGCGATTTTATTATTTGGAGCGATTTTATATGTAGTGCTGCGCCGAAATAACCAAGGGATGAAATCAGAAGAAAAATAAATTGCTAGTAGACCGTGATGAGATTTTGTCACGGTCTTTTTTGTATGCATTTCAAAAATGATTTAACTAATAATTGTAAATTTTCTTATTGCATTTCCGTATCGTTCGTTATATTATTTACTTGTGTTCTTGTTAGAGAACTAAAGTGAATATTGTATACTTCAAATAACATAAAACAACGGAGAGGGAGAGAGACGATGAAATTAATTTGGAAGGTGATTAGCAACGTTATCTCATTTGTTTTATTTGCGGTAATGGTTTGTTTAGCTTTTGTAGTTATTTCTTCAAAAGCGAGTGGCGGGGATCCAACAGTGATGGGATATCAATTTAAGAGCGTTCTTTCAGGATCGATGGAACCAACATTTTTAACAGGATCAATCATTGCGATAGAGCCAACGAAAGATGGTTCTAAATATAAAAAAGGTGATGTTATTACGTTTAAAGAGAAAGATGACAAAATTATCACTCACCGTATTATCGGTGTGAAAGATACAAATGGAAAAGTAATGTATGAAACAAAAGGGGATAACAACAACGGACCAGATTTAGCACCAGTACTTGCAGAGAATGTAATTGGAAAGTATGCAGATATTACAGTTCCATACGTTGGCTATGGACTGAATTATGCGAGTTCAAAAGCGGGAGCAGCATTACTTCTCATTATTCCTGGAGTCTTTTTACTTGGCTATTCCGCAATTTCTATTTTTGGCGCTATTCGTAGCATTGACGGAGAAAAGAAAGATAAAAAAGTAGAACAATCCGTCTAGTTCGTTTGGTTATACTTTCCGTTTAGGAAGTTAACAAATATATATATATATTAAGGGGATATGGACATGACTTTAAAGAAAAAATTAGGAATGGGTATCGCATCAGCAGTATTAGGAGCAGCGTTAGTGGGTGGAGGAACATTTGCATTCTTTAGCGATAAAGAAGTGTCAAATAATACATTTGCGGCTGGTACGCTTGATTTATCATTAAATCCATCAACAGTTGTTAATGTATCGAATTTAAAACCTGGTGATACAATTGAAAAAGAATTTAAACTAGAAAATAAAGGCTCTTTAGATATTAAAAAGGTTCTATTAAAAACAGACTATAATGTAGAAGATACGAAGAAAGATAATAAAGATGATTTTGGTAAACATATTAAAGTAACATTCTTAAAAAATGTAGATAAGCATGAGACGATTGTGAAAGAAACTACATTAGATAAATTGAAGGGTGATACACTTACAGCAGTAAATAATGATTTAGCTGCTTGGTTCTGGGATGAAAAAGGTATTTCTGCAGGTAAATCTGATAAATTCAAAGTGAAATTTGAATTCGTTGATAATAAAAAAGACCAAAATGAATTCCAAGGCGATAAGTTACAATTAACTTGGACGTTTGATGCACAGCAAGGCGATGGTGAAACGAAATAATAATGACAACAAAAAGAGACTATCAAAAGTGGTAGTCTCTTTTTGTGTTAAAAGAGAAATGTAAAAAGAAACATAATTTTTATATCATTTTATAATTCACTTTATTATAATAAAGGTATAGTTCTTGATAAAGAACAAGTTGTTCGATAGGAGAGATTAAAATGCTGAAGCCACCTCGCAAATTCAAAAGGATGCTTATATTGCCATGTTTGTGTTCTATTACTTTTTATTTAGGCTCTCAAATGATGACTTATACAGAAGCAGCTTTCATTCATGAAACGAGAGTTGAGGCTACTATTTCTACAGCAAGTATTTTTCCAAAAACAGTTGATCAATTAACAGAACAAGCTAAGCAACATAAGGAAGTTATTTTGCGTGAGTATGAAGGGATGAAATTGAAATTAACCTTTACTTCCATTCAAGAGTTAGAGCAGGTGCTTGCTACGTGGAAGCAAGGGCGTGAGAAAATAGTTGCGGAAAGAGAATTGTTACAAAAAGTATATGTATCAATAGAGGGTCCTTATAATCAAGTGCAAGAAGAGTTAAAAGGAAATAAAAGCGAATCGAATAAGCAAGTATTCTCATATGTGAATGCTGGTTTTCATATAGTGAAAGACAATTGTGAGTATGTTGATAAAGAGGTAAAGTTACAGGTGATTGATAAACAAATTCAAGATTTTGAGAAATTACTAGTAGAGGAAACAGCAAAACAAGTAAGTGAGGCTAAGAAACAAGAAGAAGCGAAAAAGCAAGAAGAGAGTAAAAAGCAAGAAGAAGCGAAAAAACTAGAAGAGAGTAAGAAGCAAGAAGAAGCGAAAAAACTAGAAGAGAGTAAGAAACAAGAAGAAGCGAAAAAACTAGAAGAGAGTAAGAAGCAAGAAGAGGCGAAAAAACTAGAAGAGAAGAAACAAGAAGAAGCAAAAAAGCTGGAAGAGAAGAAGAAACAAGAAGAACAGAAAAATAAAGATAGCAAGTAAATACAGCAACATTTCAGAGCGAATAGAGGTTATAAAGCCGAATAGGTGAGAGAGCATTGTGACTCACCTATTCGGCGTGTCTTCTTTATTTTAACAATACACGTCATATACGAGAAAACTGGTTGGCAGCATGATGGTGAAAGATACTAATTAGTATAGATAGTGAAAATTAATTACGTTTTTCTTTGTTTCTCAACAAATTTCCGAAAATTTAAAATGATATTGAGAAATAAAAATAACTGAAAATACTAATAAAAAAATGTTGTATTTATATAGAGTTGTTCGTTATAATGAACTTAAGGTTTTTAAAAGAGAACGAATATTAGCTAAGCTAATATGGTTTTCTTTATGTCCCTTATTGAAAAATTATAGGGGGAAAAATATAAAAAACAGCTAGGGGGAATTGATTGTGAGTCTGAAAAAGAAATTAGGTATGGGAGTTGCATCAGCGGCACTGGGGTTATCTTTAATTGGTGGAGGAACGTTTGCATACTTTAGCGATAAAGAAGTATCAAATAATACATTTGCAGCTGGGACGTTAGATCTTACATTAGACCCTAAAACGCTTGTAGATATTAAAGATTTAAAACCAGGGGATTCTGTTAAGAAAGAGTTCTTATTAAAGAATAGCGGTTCATTAACAATTAAAGACGTTAAACTAGCAACAAAGTATACTGTGAAAGATGCAAAAGGCGATAATGCTGGTGAAGACTTTGGTAAGCACGTTAAAGTGAAATTCCTTTGGAACTGGGATAAACAAAGTGAGCCTGTATATGAAACAACTTTAGCTGATTTACAAAAAACTGATCCAGATCTTTTAGCTAAAGACATCTTTGCTCCTGAGTGGGGAGAAAAGGGTGGATTAGAAGCTGGTACAGAGGATTATTTATGGGTACAATTTGAATTTGTAGATGATGGAAAAGACCAAAATATCTTCCAAGGTGATTCATTGAATTTAGAATGGACATTCAATGCTAACCAAGAAGCTGGCGAAGAAAAATAATAAAAAAGCGGGTATCCCCCGCTTTTTTTTATAAAGAAAAAGAAGTGCTGGTTGTTAGCACTTCTTTCTATTATTATTTTTGATCGTGCTTCCATTTTGTAAATTCAAGAAATTCACGAAATTGTTCTTTGGAGACACCAGAGTTCATTGCATCTTTAACAAGCTGTGTCCATTCGGAGTCTAGGTTAGTTTCCTTTGTTGTTTCATCATGAAGTAAAGTATCAACTGGAATTTGTAGAACTGCTGCGATCTTTTCAAGAAACTGAATGGAAGGGTTTTTTTGTAAATTTCGCTCTATAGAACTAATGTAAGATTTAGCAACACCAGCTTTTTCGGCAAGTTCAGTTAATGAAATACCTTTTTGTAAGCGAAGGCGTTTTATACGTTCTCCAATCATATTTGCGCACCTTTCTATCAATATGTAGTCGTCTTATGATGTCATTATTATAACATAAACTTCGTTAAAAAGAACAAGGCTATTGAGCCTGACTGGATGGCTTCATACGTCTTAAAAAATGTTCGATATCTTGCAGGGCGATACCAGCGTCTAGAGCTTCAAGTATTAAATCAATCCATTCTTGGTCCAGTGCGTCAGTCTTATCTTTGTACAAATGTAATTCCTCCCTAATTATCGGTCATAACTGCTGCTACAGAATATATGATAATGCAACCGCATTTTGTGTTTTATATAGTGAATTATCAAATATTTTGTAGATAAAACAAAGATAAAATCCCCATTAAATTCCCTCTATGGCGATTATAAAGTTTCTGACAAATATTTTCAATATTTTCAGAAAACATTGTTGAATTGTGATATATTCGTATGCTAACTATGGAATTTTTACAAATATGTTAAAAAAATTACATAATATAACTAAATATTGAAAAAATATTGAATTTTTAATAAAATTCAATTTGTAATACATATTTTTTATTAGGGGAGGAAATAAGGGATGAACAAGAAACCGTTCAAAGTTTTGTCATCAATCGCTTTGACAGCTGTGTTAGGTCTTTCATTCGGGGCGGGTGGCCAGTCTGCATATGCTGAAACACCTGTGAATAAGACAGCTACGAGTCCAGTCGATGATCATTTAATTCCAGAAGAACGTTTAGCAAATGCGCTAAAAAACCGTGGGGTAATTGATTCGAAGGCTTCAGAGACAGAAACAAAGAAAGCCGTCGAAAAATACGTAGAGAACAAAAAGGGTGAAAATCCTGGGAAAGAAGTATCAAATGGGGACCCACTTACAAAAGAAGCATCTGACTTTTTAAAGAAAGTGAAAGATGCGAAAGCTGATACGAAAGAAAAGTTAGACAAACCAGCAACAGGAACACCTGCAGCGACAGGCCCAGTTAAGGGTGGTCTAAATGGTAAAGTACCAACTTCTCCAGCAAAGGGAAAAGAATATAACGGTGAAGTTCGTAAAGATAAAGTACTCGTTTTACTTGTAGAGTACGCTGACTTTAAACATAACAATATCGATAAAGAACCTGGTTATATGTATACTGACGATTTTAACAAAGAACATTATGAAAAAATGTTATTCGGTAATGAGCCATTCGCATTAGAGGATGGAAGCAAAATCGAAACGTTTAAACAATATTACGAAGAGCAATCTGGCGGTAGTTATACAGTAGACGGAACAGTTACAAAATGGTTAACAGTTCCTGGTAAAGCTGCTGATTACGGTGCAGATGGTGCGACAGGTCATGATAATAAAGGACCAAAAGGACCACGTGATTTAGTAAAAGATGCATTAAAAGCAGCTGTAGATAGCGGTATTGATTTATCAGAGTTTGACCAATTCGATCAATATGATGTAAATGGCGATGGAAATCAAAAACAACCGGACGGTTTAATCGACCACTTAATGATTATCCATGCGGGTGTTGGACAAGAAGCAGGCGGCGGTAAATTAGGTGACGATGCAATTTGGTCACATCGCTGGACTGTTGGACCAAAACCATTCCCAATTGAAGGCACACAAGCGAAAGTTCCATATTGGGGCGGAAAGATCGCAGCATTCGACTACACAATTGAACCAGAAGATGGCGCAGTTGGTGTATTCGCACATGAATATGGTCATGATTTAGGTCTTCCAGATGAGTATGATACAGACTATACTGGTGACGGTGAACCAATTCAAGCTTGGTCTGTTATGAGTGGCGGAAGCTGGGCTGGTAACATTGCAGGAACAACGCCAACGAGTTTCTCACCACAAAATAAAGAGTTTTTCCAAAAAACAATCGGTGGTAACTGGGCAAATATCGTAGAAGTAGATTACGAGAAATTAAATAAAGGTATCGGTCTAGCAACATATTTAGACCAAAGTGTTACGAAATCTAACCGCCCAGGTATGATTCGTGTTAACTTGCCAGATAAAGATATAAAAACAATTGCTCCAGCATTTGGTAAGCAGTATTACTACAGCACAAAAGGTGACAATCTTCACACAAAAATGGAGACGCCACTGTTCGATTTAACAAATGCAACGACTGCGAAATTTGATTTCAAGTCATTGTATGAAATTGAAGCAGAGTATGATTTCCTTGAAGTACATGCTGTAACAGAAGATGGTCAGCAAACATTAATCGAAAAACTTGGTGAGAAAGCAAATAGTGGAAATGCACATTCAACAAATGGAAAATGGATTGACAAATCATACGATTTAAGCCAATTCAAAGGTAAGAAAGTAAAATTAACATTTGAGTACATTACAGATGGTGGTTTAGCATTAAACGGTTTCCTACTTGATAATGCATCACTAAATGTAGACGGTAAAGTAGTATTCTCTGATGATGCAGAAGGTACACCGCAGTTCAAATTAGATGGATTCGCTGTATCTAATGGAACAGAGAAGAAAAAACATAACTATTATGTAGAGTGGAGAAACTATGCTGGTTCGGATAACGCATTGAAATATGCTCGCGGTCCAGAATACAACACAGGTATGGTTGTATGGTATGCAGACTCAGCTTATACAGATAACTGGGTTGGTTTACATCCAGGACATGGTTTCCTTGGCGTAGTTGATTCTCATCCAGAAGCAATTGTTGGAACTTTAAATGGTAAACCAACAGTAGCAAGTAGTACACGATTCCAAATCGCTGATGCGGCGTTCTCATTTGATAAAACGCCAGCTTGGAAAGTTGTATCTCCAACGCGCGGAACGTATACGTATAATGGCTTAGCAGGCGTACCGAAGTTTGATGATTCGAAAACGTATATTAATAAACAGATTCCAGATGCAGGACGTATTTTACCGAATCTTGGCCTGAAGTTTGAAGTAGTAGGACAAGCTGATGATAATTCTGCTGGTGCTGTTCGTTTATATCGTTAATACAGTAAAACTACCGAAAGATTTTCTTTCGGTAGTTTTTTTGTGAGCAATGAATTTTATATGCAAGAAGAAATTATATATAATGTAACTTTACGAATAGAAATTTATTATATATGAAGTCTATATAAATAATGAAAGAATTGGATAAAAATAGTGGGAGAAGGTGAATGAATGAGTGTTTCTTCTATTGTAAATAAACAAAAAGCATATTTTTATAATGGCCATACGAGAAGTGTAGAAGTGAGAAAGAATAATTTGAAGAAGCTTTATGAAGGCATTCAGCGTTTTGAAGAAGAAATATTTCAGGCATTGAAATTAGATTTAAATAAGTCAGTTCATGAGTCGTTTACAACGGAAGTTGGATATGTATTAAAAGAAATTTCCTTTCAATTGAAGCATATTTCATCGTGGAGTAAACCGAAGCGGGTTCGAACAGCACTCACTCATTTTGGATCAAAGGGGAAAGTAGTTCCTGAACCGTACGGTGTGACACTTATTATTGCACCATGGAACTATCCGTTTCAATTAGCAATTGCACCTCTTGTAGGAGCGTTGGCGGCTGGAAATACAATTGTTTTAAAGCCGTCAGAGCTAACGCCAAACGTTTCCAAAGTACTTACGAGGATGTTAGAGGAATTATTCCAAGAAGAGCTTGTAGCGGTAGTAGAAGGCGGTGTAGAAAAGAGTACGGAATTGTTAAAGGAACCGTTTGATTATATTTTCTTTACAGGTAGTGTCGGTGTTGGAAAAGTTGTGATGGAAGCAGCAGCGAAACGGTTGACGCCACTCACGTTAGAACTTGGGGGAAAAAGCCCATGTATTGTACATAAAGATGCAAAAATAGATGTAACAGCAAGACGAATTGTTTGGGGTAAGTTTTTAAATGCAGGGCAAACGTGTGTAGCGCCTGATTATATGTATGTGCATGCTTCGGTGAAAGAACAGTTAATCGAGGCATTACGACACGAAATTGCGGAGCAGTATGGAAAAGATCCACTAAACAATGATAATTATGTACGAATTGTGACTGAACGTCATTTTGAACGTTTATGTTCATTTTTGAAAGATGGTAAAACGGTAATCGGCGGGAACTATAAAAAAGAAACTTTACATATAGAACCAACAGTGTTAACAAATGTTACATGGCAAAGTACTGTTATGGAAGATGAAATTTTTGGTCCGATCTTACCAATTGTAGAATACGACAACATAGAAGAGGTAATTGGAACAATTCAGCAACATCCGAAGCCATTAGCGTTATATGTATTTTCTGAAGATAAAGAAGTACAAAAGAAAGTGACAAGTAATATTTCATATGGCGGAGGCTGTATTAATGATGTTGTCTATCATCTTGCAACGCCATATTTACCTTTTGGTGGTGTTGGAAGTAGTGGATTAGGTAGTTATCATGGGGAAGAAAGTTTTCGGACTTTTTCACATTATAAAAGCATTTTAGCCCAATCTACGGCATTCGATATGAAAATTCGTTACTCTTCTACAAAAAGTGCTTTAAAATTCATACGAAAGTTGTTAAAATGATGATGGTGTTTATCAGTAGGCGTAGCCGTATGATAATAGCCCCTTCGTAATGGAAGGGGTTTTTCTGTTCGACATATGTATCATGCAAAAATGAATCAAACATACTACATAAAGAATAGAAGAGAACGCTAAACAACCATTTTTGTTTGGATCGAAACAAAAAATAGTCTATAGAACATAAATATTTATTCATGAATATAAAAATTAAAATTTAAGGTAGATAGGACGGGAAAATGAAAAAGATTATTAAAGTTGAAGCAGTAGAAAAACATTTTGGAAATCAAGTGATTATCCCACCTCTTTCTTTAGACATTAAAGAAGGGGAATTTTTAACGATTTTAGGGCCGAGTGGTTGCGGGAAAACAACGTTACTTCGCATGATCGCAGGCTTTGAAACGCCAACTAAAGGGAATCTTTTATTAGATGATGAAAAGATTAACGATTTGCCACCATATAAGCGTCATATGAACTTAGTGTTCCAACATTATGCGCTATTCCCACATATGAATGTGGAGAAAAATATTTGTTTCGGTATGAAAATGCAGAAAGTACCGGCAGCAGAGCAGAAAGAGCGTGCTGAAGAGGCAATGCGTTTAACGCAGTTACTTGAGTTCCGTAATCGTAAACCTGCAAAGCTTTCTGGTGGACAGCAGCAGCGTGTAGCAATTGCGAGAGCGATTGTAAATAACCCGCGTGTATTATTACTAGATGAGCCACTTGGGGCGTTAGACTTTAAGTTAAGAAAAGATTTGCAACGTGAATTGAAAAACTTACAACGTAATTTAGGAATTACATTCATATACGTAACGCACGATCAAGAAGAGGCGATGAGCATGAGTGATCGTATTGTCGTTATGAATAAAGGACATATTGAACAAATTGGAACGCCGAAAGAAATTTACAATAAGCCGAAAACAATGTTCGTTGCGACATTTATCGGTGAAAATAATATTGTGAAAAACGGGGAAGGCTATGTAGCAATTCGCCCTGAAAACGTAAAAGTACGTTCGGTTGAAGAGCCGATTTTAAAAGAATACCATCTTGGACATATTGAAGACGTTGAGTTTGTTGGAAATATGGAAAAGCTGTATGTACGTGACGAGAAAACATCAGAATTACTAATGGCATATCAAACTGCTGAAGAAGCAGCGCAGTGGAACATTGGAGATAATGTATACGTAGGCTGGGAGCAAGAGGACGAGGTGACCTTAAATTGAAAAAAGGGAAATTACTCGCACTACCGACAGTCGCGTGGCTGTTAATCTTCTTCCTAATTCCCCTTCTGTTTGTATTGGCATTTGCCTTTATGCAGCGCGGGGCATATGGGACAGTGGAAATGCAATTTACGTTAGAGAATATAGCTCGTGTGTTTGATCCACTATACATGGGAACGTTATGGGAAACTGTTAAGATTGCAGTTATTACAACAGTAATCTGTTTAGTAATTGGTTATCCATTTGCTTATACAATTACAATTGTTGATCGCAAATACCGTTCAATTCTTTTATTATTGGCAACGATCCCGTTTTGGATTAACTTCCTTGTTCGTTCATACGCATGGATTGTTATTTTACGTTCACAAGGTCTTGTAAACACATTGCTATTGAAACTAGGTATTATAAGTGAACCTTTAAATTTACTATATAACACACCTTCTGTAATACTCGGAATGGTCTATTCTTTATTACCATTTATGATTTTACCGGTGTATGCAGCGATTGAGCAGCTTGATAAGCGTAAGCTAGAAGCAGCTTATGATTTAGGAGCAACACCAGCAAAGGCATTTTGGAATGTAACAGTACCAATGACGATGTCAGGGATTGCTACTGGTTCTATTTTAGTGTTTGTTTCTTCTATTGGAATGTTTGTTGTATCAGACGTTATGGGTGGATCGAAAGTAGCGTTAATCGGAAACGTAATTCAAAATCAATTCTTAGGAGCGCGTGACTGGCCGTTTGGATCTGCGTTATCTATGATTGTTGTTCTATTCTCTGTTCTGTTAATTTACTTATATTATCGTGCAACGAAAGTATATAAATATGATGGGAACGGAGGGGAATAGGCAAAGATGAAGAAGTTTTTAGTTTCTTATTCTTGGTTAATTTTATTGTTCTTGTATTTTCCAATGATGGTTTTAATGGTATATTCCTTCAATGATTCTCGCATTAATGCGGAATGGGAAGGTTTTACATTCCATTGGTATACAGATTTATTTCAAAAGCAAGATGTTATTGATGCGTTTGTAAATAGTATGACGATTGCGATCGTAACGACGGTTGTAACGACAGTTCTTGGTGTGATTTTCGCGATTGCATTACATCGTTATAAATATCGTTACGAAGGGGCTATTAACGGTCTTGTGTATTTACCAATTTTAATTCCTGATATTTTAATGGGATTATCTTTACTTATCTTATTTAGTCAATTAGGTATGGAACTTGGCAAAACAACAATTATTATTGCGCACATTACATTTAGTATTTCATTTGTTGTCGTTATTTTAGCAGCGCGTCTTTCTGGTATGGGACGTGATTTAGAAGAGGCTGCGAATGATTTAGGAGCAACGCCGTGGCAAACGTTTCGTTATGTAACGTTCCCAGCAATTGCACCAGGAGTTATTTCGGCCGCATTATTAACATTCACATTATCAATTGATGATTTTGTAATTAGTTTCTTCGTATCAGGACCAGGATCAACAACATTGCCATTATACATTTACAGTATGGTTAAGCGCGGAGTATCACCAGAAATTAATGCACTTTCTACAATTTTAATTGTGGCTATCGTAGGATTAATGGTTCTATCTGAAATCTTCCGTAACAAAGGTGCAGATGGTGAAGAAAACTCTGGAGGACACCTTCCTTTATAATACGAATGATATAGAAAGTACGAGGAGGTAATAAACCGATGAAATTAATGAAAAGATTAGCCGGCGCAGCAATTAGCTTTAGCCTTGTTGCTGGTGTACTTGCTGGTTGTGGTGAAAAGAAAGAAGAGTTAAACATTTATAGCTGGGCTGACAATTTTGATGAGCAAGTGCTAAGAGATTTTGAAAAGAAATATAACGTGAAAATTAACTATGATAAGTATGCAAGTAATGAAGAAATGCTTGCGAAATTACAAGCAGGTGGCGCGAAGTATGATTTAATTCAGCCGTCTGATTACATGGTTAAAACAATGGCGAAAATGGATTTATTAGCGCCGTTAGACAAAAAGAATATCCCGAATATCGAAAATATGGTTTCTAACTTCAAAACACCAGCGTTTGATCCAGAGAATAAATATTCTTTAGTATATACTTGGGGCGTAACAGGTATTGCATACAATAAAAAGTATGTGAAAGAAGCTCCTACAAGCTGGGCTGACCTATGGAATGAGAAATATAAAGGGCATGTAACTTTATTAAATGATTCTCGTGAAGTATTAGGTATGGGTCTTAAGAAGCATGGATTCTCAAACAGCACGAAAGACGATACACAGTTAAAGACAGCAGCAGATGATTTAAAGAAGCTGCTTCCAAACTTATTAGCATTTGATACAGATAATATTAAACAAAAATTCATTACAGAAGATGCTTGGATCGGAACAGTTTGGTCTGGAGATGCAGCATTTATCGCAAAAGATAATAAAGATGTAGAGTACGTTGTACCAAAGGAAGGCGGCACAATTTGGGCTGATACGTTAGCAATTCCAAAAGGTGCGAAAAACAAAGAGCTTGCAGAGAAGTTTATGAACTACTTATTAGATGAAAAAGTAAGTGTGAAAAACTACGAGTCAATTGGATACAGTAATCCTAATGAAAAAGCTCATCCTCTTCATAGTAAAGAATATCGTGATAATCATATGATCTTCTTAACGAAAGAAGAATTAGATCGTACAGAATGGCTTGTTGATGTAGACGATAAGCTAAAAGACTATGATCGTTACTGGACAGAGTTAAAAACAAAAGGTAAATAAGTAAGGAAATGCGGTTTCTAAAATAGAAATCGCATTTTTTCATAGTAGGAGGAAATCGCTTGAAAAAGAAGTTACATCAATATGAGGTAGTATGTATCGTTTTATTACTTGCTGTATTTGGCATTGTTGCTTGGCGCGTACATGCGGGTGGCGTTACAGTGATGGATACATATGTCCGAGCATTAGTAAAAGGATTACAAACAGAAGGTTCGCTTACATTTTTCTCACACTATACAAAATTAGGTTCTGCTATCGGGATCGTAACTACGCTGGCTATAAGTTTACTTGTTTTTTGGAGAAAACGTTATTATGCTGCGATGATCGTGTATCCAATGGGCATTTTAATAACACATCTTGTTAATAAAGGGATAAAAGAAATTGTGAAAAGGGAGCGCCCATCGTTAAATGAAACGTTGGATGCGCTTGGGTATAGCTTCCCTAGTGGACATGCAATGTTATCTATTATGACATTCGGGTTTCTTACTTATATTATTGCGGCAAATTTGAAGAGTGTAACTGGAAAATATGTTATAACGATTTTGATGGGAATTGTAATTGTATCGATTGGATTAAGTAGAGTTATTTTAAATGTACATTATCCAACTGATATTTTAGCTGGTTATTGCGTAGGTGGTATTTTGTTAATTATGGCGATTTACTGCCATCGTTTACTTACCAAGAGATTGGGACTTAATAAAGAAAGATAAAAAACGTCTGGAAAAACTATCATTATAGTGTTTCCAGACGTTTTTTGTTTGTACGAAGATGTGATACAGTATAAATGACAATTGAATTATTTAAAGTAGGTGAAAATGTGTGAAAACAAATGTACATAAAGTAGATAAGTGGGGGAAATTAGGAGATTTTTTGTATCAGTTTCGTTATACAGTAATTGTAGCATTACTATTGGTTGCGATCGCACTCGGTATTTTCGCTCCAAAGCTGCCGGGAGTATTAGGCGGTGATGGTTTCCAAACGGAAGGGGACTATCAAAAAACGAAAGAAATTTTAGATAAAGATTTTAAGAGGTCTCAAGACACACTTCTACTCGTTTTTGAAAAAAATAAGGGTGCTTCACATGAGGAATTTCAAAAGCAAGTAGAGGGAATTGTAAAGAATGTACAAGAGAAAGAGACATATGAATCTTTCCATCACCCAGTGCAAAATAAAGAAATGTTACAAGATGATATCGGCTATGCGACAATTTTATTTTCCGGGAAAACAAATAAAGAACGAATGGAAAAGACATTGCAATTTGCTGATAAAATCGAAAAGGAAAGTAATGCAGCGGTAAAAGTAACGCCGACAGGATTTCCAAAAATTAATAAAGAGATTAATGAAAGAACGCAAAATGATTTGAAAGTAGCAGAGATGATTGGGTTACCAATTGCATTTCTCGTATTACTATTTTCATTTGGTAGCCTTTTGGCATCTATTTTACCAATTGTAAATGGGGCACTTAGCGTTATTAGTACGATGGGCATATTATACTTTATAGGTAGCGATAAGGAACTATCTATCTTTGTGTTAAATGTTGCACCGATGATTGGACTTGCACTATCTATTGATTTTGCACTATTATTTGTAAATCGCTTTCGAGAGGAAGTTGCAAAACGAACGGTAAAAGAAGCGATAGCGATTACATATCAGACAGCAGGGCGCGCTATCGTATTTTCGGGATTATGTGTATTTGTTGGATTATCCGGCTTGTTTTTCTTTAAAATCGATTATATTCAGTCTGTCGCAATTAGCGGAATGATTGTTGTGATTATGAGTATTTTATTCTCACTCACACTTCTTCCAGCGCTATTATCATTAATTGGGAAACGAATATTAAAAAAGAATCAAGTAGCACATACGCCGGCAAAGGCGTGGCGTAAATTTGCGCAATTTGTAATGAAACATCCAATCGCAATGATTATTGTTGTTACAACATTTATTGTTATTTGCTTATTACCGTTACGTACAGCTAATTTGCAGTTCCCTGACGTAGAAGCTCTACCTAAACAAAGTGATACAAGAATTGTATATGAGAAGTACGAAGAGGCATTTAATAAAACTGCAAAAAAACATGCTGATGTTACGTTAGTGGTAGAGACGAAAAAAGATATGAAAGAAAAAGAAAGTTTACAAAAGATAGAAGAAGTCGTTCAAAAGTTAAAAGATGATAAGAAAGTATATGAAGTTAGAAGCTTATACGACGGGTTAACTCGTATGAAAGCAGATCAAGTTGCTGGAATGTTAGAGTCGCCAGAAGCGGCGAAACTAGCTCCTATATTTGAAGCGTATACGAAAGGAAATAAGACGACGATAGAAATCTTTTTGAAAACAAAACCACGTACTGAAACTGCTAAACAGTGGGTTCGTGATTTTAAACAAAATTATAAAGAAACAGATGTTACGTATTATTTAGGCGGGATGACGACGTTCCAACAAGAGTTAGAAGATGAAATTAAAGATAAAGTTGCAATTGGTATGTCTGTTATATTTGGATCGACCTTTGTTATATTATTATTTGCATTCCGATCTATACTCATTCCAATTAAGGCGATTATTATGAATATACTTAGTTTAAGCGCAACAATTGGAATTGTTGTTTGGTTATTTGAAGGTGGGCATTTTGGTTTAGAAGCGAGTCCTGTTCTATTTGTCTTACCAATCTTTATTTTCGGTCTCGTATTTGGGCTTAGTATGGATTATGAAGTTTTTCTTATTTCACGTATTCATGAGTTATATGAAGAAACAGGAGATAATGATCAAGCAACGTTAGAAGGACTTGTGTCAACAAGTAGGATCATTACATCAGCTGCGTTAATTATGATTGTTGTAACAGGTGCGTTCGCCTTTACTGATATTTTACCAGTACGGCAAATGGGGCTTGGTGTTGCATTAGCAATATTCCTTGATGCAACAATTATTCGTCTTATGCTTGTACCAAGTTTAATGAAACTGTTTGGAGATTGGAACTGGTGGTTACCATTCCGAAAGAAAAGAGAAAAATCATCGTAAGAAATACTCATCTTATAGATGAGTATTTTTTTATGAATAGCAAGACCTACATTTTGCAAATAGTATGTGATAAGAACATTACATATAAGTAGGTGAAGGCAATGTTTCGTTATTTTAAGTTTAAGCTAAATGATACAGTACAGTTTGCAGAAAACGATGGGCATATGTATCGCATTGTCGGTTATCGGTTAGAAAAAGGATATTATCCAAAAGATGAATGGACTCATATCATTTATGAATTACTTAGAGATTTTGATGGGTATACGATGGATGCGGAAGAGGAGGAACTTGTAAAGGTCATTCAAGTAGAGGATGAGTATTACAAAATACAAGAGGTATCGGGCTATCGTTATCCAGTAAAAATGAAGCAAAAACAACAAGTGATGAAAGTAGAAAAAATTGATGACTTATTAGATACGTATAATGATTATAAAAGATTGGCGGATTTCTTTAAAGATTTATCGTATGAGCAAAAAGCGGAAGAAGTATTGCAGGAAATGAAACGGCGTAGAGCGTGAGGGGGCCAGTCTACTATAAGACTGGCCTCTATTTTTGACGGTGCATCAAATTGTGTTTTCCGTTACAATGAGAGAATCAATAGAAATAAGGTGATACAGTATGGAAACGAAGAAGAAGGGCGAATGGTGCGAAATTACTGTTCCAGCGAAATGGAATGGCATAAGTATTGATTCGTTATTAAAAATAGAATGGGAAATACCGAAAAAGTTGTTACATCAGCTTCGTATGGAAAAAGGTATTACCGTTAACGGAGAACAGAGAAGATGGAATGAGCTTTTAAAAGAAGGCGATAAGTTACAAGTGCATATGTTTATGGAAGAAGAATACGATGTAGATCCTGAATATGGTGAATTAGATGTAGTATATGAAGACGATCACGTACTCATCGTAAATAAGCCTGAGAAGATGGATACGCATCCTGCGGAAAAAGGTGGGATGGGAACACTTGCAAACCTTGTTGCTTTTCATTTTCAAATGCAAGGTTTAGAGACGAAGGTTCGTCATATTCATCGGTTAGATAAAGATACGACAGGTGGTGTCGTGTTTGCTAAGCATAGAATTGCTGGTGCAATTATGGATCGTTTATTAATGGAACGAAAAATTAAAAGAACATATGCGGCGCTTGTGGAAGGGAAAGTAAAAGGTAAGCAAGGAACAATTGACGCAGCTATTGGAAGAGATCGCCATCATGCGACGAGACGACGTGTTTCTCCAAAGGGAGATCAAGCTATCACATTTTATAAAGTAGAGAAGTATTTTAAAAACCAAAATGTTACGTTCGTAACGTTACAATTAGAAACAGGTAGAACCCATCAAATTCGTGTTCATATGAGCTATCATGGTAATCCATTAGTTGGAGATGTATTATATGGTGGACAAACGCAATATATGTCCAGGCAAGCATTACATGCGATGAAGATAAACTTCTTACATCCAATTACGAAAGAAGAGATCGAAGTGGATGTACCATTCCCTGCAAAATTAAATGATACAATGAAAGAATTGCAAAGAATGAATGCGTAAAGTGTAAGTTTAAATTTGAGAAAAGTAGATTCTTGCAGGAATTTCTCTAAAAGAAGCGAAGCCGTTAAGAGAAAAGAGAGGTGAGAATTGCTTGGTCAAATATAAATACATACTAGGAATATTTTTCGTGTGTCTTTTAGTTACTCTATGCCTCTATCCATATTTACCAAATGAGATGGCTGTACATTGGGATGAAAATGGTGGGCCGAACGATTTTATGAGTAAACAAGTTGTTATAGCATTTATTCCTTTTTTTCTTATTTTTTTACATGGGTTGATGTATATTATTTCACATAATATATATAAGTTTAATGAAGGCGAGCATGTCATTATAAGTGGATTTCTAAAGACGATTACTTTATTTATGTTGTTTATCCATATGCTCATTCTCTTTATTAATTTTGGAAGTATGATATCCTTTCAAACAGGACTAACAATTGGGATTAGTATGTTTCTTTTTATGCTTAGTAAGTTGTTTAAACAAGTTCAGAGTACGGAAAAAGACCCAATCAAATTACAAAAGATCCGTTTAGTGAGTAGGCGGATTTTTCAAATGATGGCATGTAGTATATTATTTTCATTATTTTTGAACTTGAAGTGGGGGTTTTATGTATTACTTAGTGTAATAAGTAGTGGTTCTACTTTGTTCATGTTTTACATTTTATACTCATACATAATAGAAAGTTATGAAACATAAAAAAGAGTCTTCTCATTATGAGAAGACTCTTTTAATCTATTTACTTCGTAATAAATTGTTGTGTCCAGTAGTTGCCGCTTTCTACATAGCCAACACCGATGTGAGTGAAGCCGTTATTTAAGATGTTTGCACGGTGTCCAGCACTGTTCATCCAAGCTTGTACTACCTCTTCAGGTGTACGTTGGCCTTGAGCGATGTTTTCACCTGCAGATGTATAAGAAATACCAAATTTCTTCATCATGTCAAACGGAGACCCGTATGTAGGGCTGTTATGATCAAAGTAGTTATTCTTCTGCATATCTTCAGATTTAACACGTGCTACTTTGCTTAATTCAGTATCGATTTTTAGTGCTGGTAAGCCTTGTTTTGCACGTTCAGCGTTTGTTAATTCAACAACACGTTGTTCGAATTCGCTTAAAGATTTTGCTTCTTCAGCAGGCTTTTGCTCAGCAGGTTTTTGTTCAGCAGGTTTTTGAGTATTGTTGTTTTCAGCAGGTTTTTGAGCTTCTGGTTTTTGAACTTCTTCAGCAGGCTTTTGTTCAACTGGTTTTTGCTCAGCAGGCTTTTGAGTTTCTGGCTTAGCTGTTGGTTGCTCAGTTACAACATTTTCAGTTGGTTGTTGACCAGGAATAATGCAATTTGGTTGGAAGTTTCCTTGTTGCCATTGTGCTAATGATTCCACGCCCATAGATTGTAAGAATGCTTGTAATTCTTGTTGGCTCATTTGCTTCATCATCACTTTTGAATGCTGAATATTTTGAACCTTTACGTTAGATGGTTGTACTGTTGCAGCTTGTGCATCTAGAGAAGATACTCCTAAAGTAAGAGCCGTTGCAGCAGCTACAGATAATAAAACACGCTTTTTCATGATGTGTGTCCCCCTATATAAAGTTTTAATTTGTTTTCACACGATTTGTTTTTGACAGCCTGTCTGACTGACAAATTCATCGTAGCATAGATTTTGTGAGAAAAAAGATGGAAAAAAATTCATAGACTTAAAATTTACCTAATTTATCCTAAGAGGGGAAAAGAGGAAAAATAAGAGAAACATAGAGTATAAAAGGAATTTTCAGCATTTTTATACTTGGTTTTAAGAGGGGTATTTTGGATGAATTTACCTAAACAGAAAATGAAGAATCCTATTGTATCAATGGTTTGAGAGTTTTTTTTAGGAATATACTGGATTGATTTTTACAAAACTGTAATGTATCTGTTGTTCTTTTTTATAATAAAGTAACATATTTTTAATATTGTAGCGGACAAAAAAGCGGCTATCTCTTTACATAGACGAAGGAGATAGCCGTTTTCCTATTATTACGTATGTTACGAGTTATTACGAGTTGGTTTCAATTGCTTCTAATAATAAATCTACAATGTGAATTCCTCTCATTTTATGAAAAAGTCCTTCTCGTTCAATGCCTAATTTCATTTGTAGTAGACAACCTGGATTTGCAGTAACAATAGTTGCTGCTTCTGTTTCATGTACACGGTCCATTTTATAATCTAGAAATTCCATGGAGAGTTCTGAATGAACAATATTGTAAATACCAGCAGAACCACAGCAGCGATCCGCATCTTTCATTTCACGATATGTTGCGCCTTGAATTGCTTCTAGTAACATACGAGGTTCTGAAGATGTTCGCATAACATTGCGTAAATGACAAGAGTCTTGATACGTAATAATTTGCGATGGAAGTCGTAAGTCATTTCGTTTATGGAAATCTAGTTCTACTAGAATAGCAGTAATATCTTTAATTTTAGAAACAAACTGCTTTGCGCGTTCAGCCCACTGTGGATCATCTTTTAAAAGATAATCGTAGTCTACGAGATAAGCTCCGCAACCACCTGCATTCGTAATAATATAGTCGATATTTAAATCTTCGAATGCTTTTATATTTCGTTTCGCTAATTCTTTCGCTCCGCTCTTTTCACCAGCATGCCCATGTAATGCACCGCAGCAACTTTGTGTTTTCGGAATAACGATATCACAACCAGCTAACTGAAGAAGTTTCATCGTTGCGTTATTTGTTTCTAAAAACATCGTATCCATTAAACAGCCTGTGAAGAATGCAACTTGTTTCTTTTTTGTACTTTCAGCAGGTAAAAATGCAGGACGATCTTTCATTGCTTTCATTTTAGGGACTTTTGGTAAAACGAGATCCATTGTTGCAAGTGTTTCAGGGAATAACTTCATAATACCCATTTTATGTGTTAGTGTTTGTAAACCAGAACGTTGGTAAAATCCGATTAACCCTGTTAATGTTCTCATTCGATTTTGATGCGGGAAGAGCCCTTCAAAAACGACTTTACGAACGGCTCTCACTGGCACCGAGAACTTTTTGTTTTGATTTATAATATCACGAGCTTCTTCTAATAAATGTCCGTAATTTACACCTGATGGACAAACAGGTTCACAAGCACGGCAGCCAAGGCAAACGTTCAATGTATTTTCAACATCTTCATCTGGTTCAATTAAACCGTCAACGACCGCTTTCATTAATGCAATACGTCCTCGTGGTGAATGTGATTCTTTATATCCAGATTGAATGTAAGTAGGACAAGTAGGTAAACAGAAACCGCATCGCATACAGTTTAGTAGTTCATCTTCACTTAATCTTTCTTTAAATTCTTTTTGAATGTTTTCTTTATTTAATGTTGTCATCGCTCAACCATCACTCTTTTGCGAGTGTCTTTCGCGAACATCTTGCCAGGGTTCATAATGTTATTTGGATCGAAGGCTTGTTTAATTCCTTGCATGGCAGCGATACCTTCTTTACCTAATTTCATTTCTAAATAAGGAGCTTTCATCGCACCAACACCATGTTCACCAGTAATTGTGCCACCAAGTTCAATTGCTTTCGCAAATATTTCAGCAAAAGCTTGTTCAGCTCGGTGCATTTCTTCTTCATTACGAGCATCTGTCATACAAGTTGGGTGTAGGTTGCCATCGCCAGCATGCCCAAATGTACAAATAGGAATATTATATTTTTTTGCAATGGCATTAATAGCTTCAACCATCGGAGCTATTTGTGAGCGTGGTACCGTTGCATCTTCTAATATTGTAGTAGGTTTTAATCTTGCAAGTGCTGATAGTGCACTACGGCGAGCTGTCCGAAGCGCATCTGCTTCCGCTTCATCTTTTGCAATGCGAACATCGACTGCATTCATAGAGCGGCAAACGTTAGCCATTTTTTCAATATCTCGATTGACAACTTCAGGTGGACCGTCTTGTTCAATTAATAAAATTGCTTTTACATCAGTTGGTAAACCGATTTGTGCAAACTCTTCTACTACTTCAATTGTCGGCTGGTCTAAAAACTCAAGTGTCGCTGGAATGATTTTATTTGCAATAATAGAAGAAACAGCACGTGCGGCTTCATTAATATCTTCATATAGTGCAAGCATCGTTTTCTTCGTTTCAGGCATAGGAACAAGTTTTAATATTGCTTCTGTTACGACGCCAAGTGTTCCTTCAGAACCGATAAATAAACGAGTTAAATCGTAACCGGCTACATCTTTTGCTAATTTACCGCCAGTACGAATAATATCGCCATTTGGTAAGACAAGTTCAAGACCCATCACATAATCACGTGTTACGCCATATTTTAATCCGCGTAATCCACCTGAGTTTTCATTAATGTTACCGCCGATTGTAGAAATTTTCATCGAGCTTGGATCTGGTGGATAAAATAAACCTTTTTCTTCTACCGCTTTAATAATATCAAGTGTAATTACACCAGCTTGTACAGTAATTGTTAAATTCTCTTCATCAATTTCTAAAATGTTATTCATATGGCGGAAGATAAGGACGATACCGCCTTCAAGTGGACATGTCCCCGCGCAAAGGTTTGTTCCAGAACCACGAACATATACAGGAATTTTGTGAGTGTTACATATTTTTAACACTTCAGCTACTTCATTTGTATTACGAGGAGCAATGACTGCATCAGGCATTGCTTGGAAGTTTGGAGTGGCATCATAACTATACGTTAAACGCCCCATATTGGATGTATCTACATTATCTTCGCCAACAATGGATACGAATGAATGAATAAATTGCTTTTCTAACATTGGAAATCCCCCTCAAACTGTTAACGTATTTAGTCATCATAAAAAACGTTGTAACAGTGCTTTCATTATAATGATAAAAAAGTTGGGGGATTCTTTCTATGTATAATCATCTAAAGATTAATCTTTTTTATCATTCTTTTTTGTATGATTATCTAATAAGAGGAGCGAGAAGTATAAAATGTTTAAGTCTTTGAATTGTTTCGGGTCAAGTCCTGTATGCTCCTCAATCTTTTTAAGTCTGTAATGCAATGTGTTAATGTGTATATGTAATTGTTCAGCTGTTTGTTTATAGGATTGGTTATAATCAATAAATAAGCGTAAAGTGTGCATAAGCTCAGGAGATGATAGTAAGTTTTCGATAGTACGCCTTAGAAACTGTTCACGCGTTTCAGCAGAAATATCTTGTAAGCACATTTCTAAACGTAAATCTTCATTAAATACAATTTTTTTCGTTTCAAGTGATACGGAAAGAGCTTGTAATGCTTGTTCGTACGATAAGTTCATATTGCTTGGTGTAACGGATTGTCCAATCCCAATATATAAAGGAATAGAAAACAAAGTTTCACAGTCTTGTTTTAATCTTTTTAAAAATTGATACGTTTGCTCTTTGGAGTTTGTGGCTGTAAATAAAATGAATCGATCATTTCCCCAACGAACAAATAGATGCTCCTTTGTTAATAGATTGCGTACGTGTTGCCAAATCTTACGCTGAAGCATCGTGTCATTTTGATCGATAGAGAACAAAATAAGTTGTTTCTTCTTATATAAATCAATACCAAGTGTTTTTGCGCGATCGAGAAAGCTTGGAGACCAGTCTGTATTTTGAAGCCAATCAAAGACAAATGCTTCATAAGAACGGTGTTCAAGTTCCAGTTGTTCTAAAAAATAGTTTTCGTGAATGAGTAGTTCGGTCATTTTACGTAATATTTCTCCGTATTGTGAAATGTTTTCAGGTTCGCCTGTAATTCCAATGACACCAATTACTTCGTCATGAAATAGTAAGGGGAGGTTCATACCCGCCTTTACGCCTTGCAAACGTCGTTCATCTTCTTTTGTAATAATGACAGTTTTCTTTTGTTTCGCGCATCGGAGTGCACCTTCATGAAATTGGCCGATTCTTTCTACATCTGTACTTGCGATAATAACGCCTTGTATATTAATGATAATGATATTTTCTTTAATTAATCTGCGTACTTCTCGTACAATTTTATTCGCTAAATCAGGAAAAAGCATAATTTGCACACCTCAAATTCTATTTGTTGTACATTATATATGTAAATGAAGTAAGAAAGGAAAATTTCACACTTTCCACACATTTATTTGTTATTTTACAATTATAACGAAATCATCCGAAGATGGAGGGAATCTTTTGAGAAAGTATGTTTTTCTTCTCTGTTTTTTATTTCTATTAGTAGGGTGTCAAGGAAGTTCATATACACCGATTGCTAAAGATAAAAGTGTTATTATAACAACGAATATAAAAGAAGGTAGTATTAGTTTTGTTGATGAAAAAACTAAAAAGTTAATTACGACATGGGAACTTAATGAACCAATGGCAGGAGTTGCACTACTTCCAAACGGTGAGGACATACTTGTATATGGCAAGCAGTTAGAGTGCATGTATGTATATTCACTAGCAGAAGGAAGGCAAGTGGACAAATATAAAACGGGAAAAGGCATTGTAAATGTGATTGTATCCGAGGATAAAAAACAATTATTTGCTGCCGATCAAACTGCCCAAAAGGTAAGGTTCTTTACAATAAAAGGGAAAGAGACAGGGAGTGTATCAACAGGAAAAGGACCAATTACGATGGTAGAGCACGATAACCAGTTATCTGTATTAAACTTTTATGATACGAAGCTAACGACCATTGATACAAAGAAAAAAGAAGTGATACAATCCTTTATGATTCCCCCAGCATCAACGGGAGCGACAATTAGCCCGGATGGGAAAGAAATATGGATTGGCGGACATGGTGATGGAAATCAAGTCAATGAAAAAGTATTAGTGTATTCATTGCAGAGCGGAGAAATGGTACGTTCTTTACATGCTCCGTTTATGCCTGTGAATATAACGAAGGATAATAAGAATGTATATGCATTAAGTCACGGTTCGAATACGCTTAGAAAGTTTGATGTTAGCACGTATAAAGAGGTGGCTTCTGTAGAAGTAGGATCGAATCCATTTGCATTTTTGAAGAGCGGAGCAGAAGGATACGTAGCAAGCTATGATAGTGATGAAGTGTGTGTCATGGATATGAAGAGCTTGAAAATAAAACAAACAATTAAAGTCGGAAAAGGGCCGTTTCAACTCATAGAGAGGGAAGGGAAGGACAATGAGTAAATATAGGGTGCTAGTTGTAGATGATGAAAGTGATATGAGGCAGCTTGTTGGAATGTACTTAGATAATTTCGGATACGAGTGGGGAGAAGCTGAAAATGGAAAAGAGGCTCTAAAAAAATTAGAGACTGATCATTATGATTTCGTTGTATTAGATATTATGATGCCAGAGATGGATGGACTTTCAGTTTGTAAAGAAATTAGAAAAACGTCGGATGTACCAATTATATTTTTAACAGCAAAAGGTGAAGAGTGGAATAGGGTGAACGGCTTGCGTATGGGAGCAGACGATTATATTGTAAAGCCTTTTAGTCCTGGAGAACTAATTGCTCGTATGGAAGCTGTGCTAAGACGTTATACAAAGCAAGAGCAACAAGAAGAGATTCAGTTTGGACCGATACTTATTAATGAAAAAAGTAGGAAGATTGAGGCTGATGGTGAGCCGATTTCTCTTACAGTAAAAGAGTTTGATTTACTCTATTTTCTTTGCCAACATACGGGACAAGTATTTAGCCGGGAACAATTGCTGGAAAAGGTATGGGGATATGATTATGCCGGAAGTACAAGAACAGTGGATACGCACGTGAAAACGATGCGTTTGAAGCTTGGAGAAAGTGGAAACTACATTCAAACGGTTTGGGGTGTAGGCTATAAATTTGAGGTGTAACGTATGTTTACGATGGTACAGAAGCTTTGGCTTACAGTAGTATGTGCAGTATGTGTAACAGTTTCCTTTCTTTATTTTGTATCTTTATACTCGTATGAAAAACTATACGTTGATAATTTAAAAGATTCATTAGTAATGGAAGGGAAACGTCTTGCTGCGCAATATGATAAGCGTGAAGGAATAGCAACTTTTGAAGAGAAAGTAAGAGCATTTGATCAAATATCTAGTTCAGATGTTCTTTTCGTATCTAATCCGCGTGATTTAAGCGCGTGTTTACCTTTTGATGTGCATCATCATTCTCTTATAAGTGAAGGGGACAGGCAAGCATTATTAGATGGAAAAACTGTGACAAAGATAGGGTATGAGGAACATTTTGACCGAAATATTATGGGGGTTGTCATCCCTGTTTTAGAAAATAAAAAGTTAGTTGGCATTGTATATTCTTATATTCCTTTAAAAAGTATAAAAGACTTAATATATGATATGGGCCTTATTTTAGCACCATTAGCACTTGCTATGACTTTACTGACAATATGGATTGGTAGAAAGATTATTATTGCTATTACGAGACCGCTTTCGCAAATGGAACGAGTTGCCAATCATTTGGCTACGGGAGATTTCTCAGAACGGATTACAATTTCTTCCGAAGATGAAATTGGACGATTAGGAAAAGCATTTAATAAAATGGCAAATTCTTTAGAGACAGAAGACGTAAAGCGTAAGGAATTTTTAGCTAACGTTTCGCATGAACTAAGAACACCGCTTAGTTATATAAAAGGATATAGTGAAGCTATTTTAGATGGTGTAGCGAAGGGACCACAGCAGGAAAAAGTAACACAGCTCATTCATAAAGAAGCGGGTCGTATGCAGCGTCTCGTTCATGATTTATTAGATTTAGCACAATTAGAAGGTGAACATTTTCCGTTAAAGAAACAACCTATCGTTTTTTCACAACTAATTGAAGATGTGTTAGATACGTATGAGATTAAGTTTATAGAAAAGAAAATTCGTATTTCAACAAATTTAAATCCAGAAATCATTGTAATGATTGATGAGGATCGTATGCAACAAGTGCTTCATAACGTGTTAGATAATGCGATACGGTATACAAATCAAAATGGGGATATTGTGATAACACTCAGGCAGATAGATGATTACTGTGAATTAAACATAAAAGATACAGGAATCGGTATTGAAACAGAGCATTTAGAAAATCTTGGTGAACGTTTTTACCGCGTTGATAAAGCGAGAAGTCGTCAACATGGTGGAACAGGTTTAGGCCTTGCCATTGTCAGACAAATTGTTCATATACATGATGGACAGTGGCGAATTGAAAGTGAAAAAGGGCATGGAACGACGGTTAGTATTAAATTGAAAATACAAGTTGAAGAAAGCATGTTCTAACGTGAAGGACATGCTTTTCTTCATGAGTGCAATGAATAGAGGAATAAATATAAATTAATATCAAATAAATATTAAAAATTTGACGATTTTATGAACAAAACATTTGTACTTCTTACCAATTCGTTCTAAAATAGTTATGATGCAAAGTTCTTATAAATCGTTTCAATTGTTGTTTGGAAGATACTGAGGTGATTTAACTGGAGTACAAATCTATTAAACCGAAAAAGATTTACGAAGAAGTATCTGAAGCTATTTTAACAATGATTAAAAATGGTACGTTAAAACCTGGTGACAAACTACTTCCTGTACATCAATTGGCTGAGCAGTTTCAAGTGGGTAGATCTGCTGTTCGTGAAGCGCTAAGTGCGCTAAGAGCAATGGGCTTAATTGAGATGAAACAAGGAGAAGGTACATATGTGAAGAATTTCGATTCTTCTTCATTAACAAAATCATTAAACAATAAATTATTAATGAAGAAAGAAGATATTTTAAACTTATTAGAAGTACGAAAGGTGCTTGAAGTGGGGGCAGTTCGAGCAGCTGCGGCAAAACGTACGGAAGATAATTTGCAAAATATGAAGCATTGGTTAGATGAAATGGTAAAGAGCATTGGAGATGAAAAGGCTGGCGAAAAAGCAGATTTTCAGTTCCATATGGGAATTGCGGAGTCTTCGCATAACAACATTTTGCTTGAACTCATGAATCATGTTTCAGAGATGATTGCTGAAACGATTGGTGAATCAAGACGCATTATTTTATATGGTGAACAAACAACATCAGAACGACTTATAGAAGAGCATCAAGTTATATATGATGCAGTGTTAAAGCAAGATGTAGAATTAGCGCAGCAAGCAATGCTAGATCATTTAACAAATGTAGAACATATTGTCACAGGTAAAAACGATATAAATTCGTAATTTAATCTTTTAAAAATCAAATTTTTTGATAAAATAGAGAAAGATTAAGTAAGCGTTTTCTTTAGAAGAGGGAGAGGATAGGCCATGGTTGAGCCTACTTCTTCTTTCCTTAGTCATCTGATGACCATACGTTTATTGGTGGAGTTGTAAAAAGGGGGAGTAATAATTATGAAAGTTACTTTATTTGTTACTTGTTTAGTCGATATGTTTGAAACAAACGTCGGCAAAGCAACAGTTGAAGTGTTGGAGCGTTTAGGTTGTGAAATTGAATTTCCAGAAGCACAAGTTTGTTGTGGTCAGCCTGCTTATAATAGCGGCCATGTAGAAGCAGCAAAAGAAGCGATGAAACATATGATTGAAACTTTCGAAGATGCAGAATATATCGTTACACCATCTGGTTCTTGTGCGACAATGTTTCATGAGTATCCGCATGTTTTTAAAGATGATCCGAAGTGGGCTAAACGTGCACAAAAGGTTGCTGATAAAACATATGAATTTACACAATTTATTGTAGATGTTTTAAAAGTGACAGATGTTGGTGCAAGCTTACCAGGGATAGCTACTATTCATAAATCTTGTCATATGACACGCCTGCTTGGAGTAAAAGAGGCACCAGGAATTTTATTATCAAACGTAAAAGGATTAACTGTGAGAGAACTGCCAAACGAACAAAATTGTTGTGGGTTTGGGGGAACGTTTTCAGTGAAGATGACTCCAATTTCTGAGCAAATGGTAGATGAGAAGGTAGATAGTGCAATGGAAACAGGTGCTGATTATTTAATCGGTGCAGATTGTGGGTGTTTGTTAAACATTGGCGGACGTATTGAGCGTTTAGGAAAAGAAATAAAAGTAATGCATATTGCTGAGGTACTAAATAGTCGCTCATGAAGGGGGAACATAAGCTATGTCTATGAAAATCAGTGAGAAAAAATTTAATGATCGCGTTGGCGATGGAATTCAAGATTCTTTTATGCGCGGAGCAGTATCTTCTGCGCAAACGCGCTTATATACGAATCGCTTAAAAGCAGCGGAAGAATTAGGAAATTGGGAAGAGTGGCGTGAACTAGGTGAACAAATTCGCCAACATACGTTAGAAAATCTTGATTATTACTTAATGCAGTTAAGTGAAAATGTATCAAAAAGAGGCGGACATGTGTACTTTGCGAAAACGAAAGAGGAAGCAGCAAAGTATATTCAAGACGTTGCAAAAAAGAAACAAGCGAAGAAAGTTGTAAAATCAAAATCAATGGTAACTGAAGAAATTAGTATGAATCATGCCCTTGAAGAGATTGGTTGTGAAGTGTTAGAAAGTGACTTAGGAGAGTATATCTTGCAAGTAGATAACGATCCACCTTCACATATTATTGCGCCCGCACTTCATAAAAACAGAACGCAAATTCGTGATGTATTTAAAGAAAAGCTTGGCTATGAAAATTCTGATGATCCATATGAAATGACAAAGTTTGTTCGTAAACAACTTCGTGAGAAATTTATGGATGCAGAAATTGGTGTGACAGGTTGTAACTTTGCAGTTGCAAATACTGGCTCTCTTTGTTTAGTAACGAACGAAGGTAATGCCGATCTTGTTATGTCGATTCCGAAAACTCAAATTGCAGTAATGGGTATGGAACGTATGGTTCCGACAATGGAAGAATTAGATGTTTTAGTTGGTTTACTATGTCGTAGTGCAGTAGGGCAAAAATTAACAAGTTATGTAACTGTAGCGGGACCAATCCAAGAAGAGGAAGTAGATGGACCAGAAGAATTCCACTTAGTTGTTGTTGATAATGGCCGCTCTCAAATTCTTGGGTCTGAATTCCGCTCAGTATTGCAATGTATTCGTTGTGCTGCTTGTGTTAACGTATGTCCTGTATATCGTCACGTTGGTGGACATTCGTATGGTTCTATATACTCAGGACCAATCGGTGCGGTATTAACACCACTTTTAGGTGGATACGATGATTACAAAGAGCTTCCATATGCCTCTAGTTTATGCGGAGCGTGTACAGAAGCTTGTCCAGTAAAAATACCATTGCATGATTTATTATTAAAACATCGTCAAGTAATTGTTGAGCAAGAAGGACGTGCACCACTTGCAGAAAAATTAGCAATGAAAATGTTTAGTATGGGTGCATCTTCAGCAGCTTTATATAAAATGGGATCAAAAATGGCGCCAGCAGCAATGAGTCCATTTACATCGGGCAACCGTGTATCAAAAGGTGTTGGGCCACTTAAAAACTGGACAGATATTCGTGAATTCCCGGCTCCAAGTAAAGAACGATTCCGTGATTGGTATAAAGATCATAAGAAAGGCGGGGACAAATAATGACAGGATTAATTCAAAACCGTGAGTCCTTTCTAGATAATATTGCAAAAGAACTTGGACGTGAGCGGAAAACGGAAGGCGTAAAGCGTCCAGCATGGAAAAGTAATGTGAATGTAGAAACGCTAAAAGATTATTCAAAAGAAGAATTGTTAGAAGTATTTAAAAATCAATGTACAAACATTCATACAACTGTAGTGGAAACGACAAACGACCGTTTACGTGAAGATATTCAAAAAGTAATCGTGGAAAACGGCGGGGGACCTATTATGTTATCGGCAGACGAACGTTTTGATTCTTATGGATTGACTTCTTTATTTAAAGAAGAGCTTCCAAAGCAAAATGTTGAAGTGAATGTATGGGATCCTGAGAAAAAAGAAGAGAATATGCGTATCGCAGAAAGAGCGAATATTGGAATCGCATTTAGTGATTATACTTTAGCTGAATCTGGTACGATTGTTGTACAAAGTCATAAAGGCCAAGGTCGTTCTTTACACTTTTTACCGACTGTATACTTTGCTATTATTCCACGTGAAACACTTGTGCCTCGTATTACACAAGCAGTTCAGGATATGAACACACGTGTAGAAAATGGCGAGGCAGTAGCATCTTGTATTAACTTTATTACAGGACCTAGTAACTCGGCAGATATTGAAATGAATCTTGTTGTCGGAGTACACGGACCATTAAAAGCAGTATATTTCATCGTATAAAAGAGGGGAAAGCAGGCCAGAAAATGGCCTGCTTTTTTAATAGAATAGAAATAATATGAAGTAGAATTTCTCTCCTTTTTTTGCTATGTTCTTCTGGAAAGGAGAGGAAGGGATGTTCACTTATTTATATGCATTGTTAGTGGGGATGGTGTTTGGTTCTTTTTTTATGTTAATTGCGATGAGAGTACCACTTGGTGAGTCTATCATTACCCCTCGTTCACATTGTCATTATTGTAAGTATGTGCTAAAGCCAAAAGAATTGATTCCAATCATTTCTTTTTGTATACAAAGAGGACGTTGTACGAATTGTAAGAGGAAAATTTCAATTTTGTACGTAGTATTTGAACTTGTAACAGGAATGATATTTCTTCTTACTGTATATATGATTGGGGTGGAACGGGAGCTTATCATCATTTTATCGCTTTTTTCTCTACTTCTTATTATTTCAGTTACAGATTACATATATATGTTAATCCCCAATCGTATTTTAGCTTGGTTTGCCTGTTTACTTATTTTAGAATGTGTTTTTGTGCCGTTAGTGACTTGGACAGATAGTATAGTTGGTAGTGGCGTTATATTCATTTTGTTATATTGCATGCAAAAGATATATCCAGAAGGGCTTGGTGGAGGAGATATAAAATTACTTTCGTTACTTGGATTTATAGTGGGACTGAAAGGGATTTTTATGATCTTATTTTTAGCATCTTGCTTTAGTCTTTGTTTCTTTGGAGTTGGTATAGTATTAAAACGTATGAAAATGAGGAGCCAAATTCCGTTCGGTCCTTTTATTAGCCTTGGGGCAATATGTTACATGTTGGTTACGTATACAAAATAGAGAGAGGATAGAACATGAATGTATATATGGATGATCAAAGAAGTTGTCCGTACGGGTATGTGCCCGCCACTACAGTAGAATGTGCCTTGCAAATGGTTCGGGATTATGATGTGAATATTCTTTCCCTTGATTTTAATATGGGATGGGGGAAAAGAAATGGATTAGATTTTGTAGAGGCTTTTTGTAAAGAGGGTTTATATGTAAATGAAATTCACCTTCATACGAATGATGTCATCGGTATGCACAAGATGAAACAGAGAATTAATAAGGGAAAGGAAGAAGGAGAAATTAATCCGCACCTTGTTGTTAAATATGTGGGGAGCTAAAAACTCCAAAGTTTTACTTTGGAGTTTTTAATGTTTCATATGTGCTTGTAACGGAATGATTTCTTCTTGTTGAGCCGCTACTAATTCAGTTTCTTCTTGTTTCACGTCAGGTACTTTCTTTGTTAAGTAATGGTATACCATGCCGACAAAGACGGACCCGCCAATAATGTTACCGATTGTAACTGGAATTAAGTTATGAATAGCACCTGCAAAAGAAATTGTCTCCGGATGCGGTGAAACTAAAGATAGAGCAAACAGTGATAAGTTTGCAATGCTATGCTCGTAACCAGATAAGAAGAATGTGAAAACGAGTAGCATCATCATCATAATTTTTGCTGTATCACCTTTAACTTGAGAAGGTAAGAAACACGCAAGACATACAAGCCAGTTACATAAAATTGCTTTAAAGAATAATTGCATTGTAGGTGTATTCATTTTTCCTTCTACTACTTTATTCATGAAATGGCCGTGATCAATTGCTTCGAAAATTCCAGTTGCATAAAATAGTAAGGCAAAGAATAAAGCTCCAGCTAAATTCCCTGCATAACAAGCGACCCAGTTACGAAGTGTATCAGAAATCGTTGTTTCTTTTCTTAAAGTTGCTACAGTAAAGTACATTGTGTTTCCAGTAAACAATTCAGCACCGCCATATATAATAAGTACGAGGGCAATTCCGAAAAACATAGAAGCAGCTAAATAAGTTGCCGGTGAATCTGCAATGTGAAAAAAGTTACCTAATTTAAAACATAGTACAATAATAAAACCGATATAAATACCCGCAAGTGCGGCACGAATGAAATATTGCATCGGGTTTGTATCTAGCATTTGTTTTTTGATCTTAGCCAGTTTGACAACATAATCTATTCCTTGCTCTAGCATGAGTAATACGCTCCTTTAGTACATCATCTATAAATACTCCTTATATGAATAAAGTACATGGAATTGTTCTTAGTTTCAATAAGTTTGTGCAATGTTTCACAAAAAGGACATACATATATCAAGAAAACGCTTACAAATGGTAGTATAATAGAATTTTTTCTGGACATTGAGAGGGGAAGGGAAAAAGAAAAAGCGCTGTAATTACAGCGCTTTTTCGTCTAAATTCTTTTCTACTTTTACTTCTACTTCTTTCGAGAAGAACCAACCGCCAACTGCGATTCCGACTAATACAATCCAGAATGTAAGCTTCCATAGTGTAGATTCTGGGAATGAATGCGGAATTACATTTAATGCAGGGTGCGCTAATGTATAAACTGCTAGTTTCACACCAACCCAACCTACAATTAAGAATGCTGCAGTTTCAAGTCCTGGTTTACGTTTTAAGATTTGTACGAAAGCAGTTGCTGCAAATCTCATGATGATTAACCCGATAAGTCCACCTACAAAGATAACAACGAATTGCCCAGTATCAAGACTACCAATTGTACCTAATCCTGTTTTTGGTAAAGTCATTGCTAACGCAACTGCAGCTAAAATTGAATCAACTGCGAAGGCGATATCAGCAACCTCAACTTTAAATACAGTCCACCAAAAGTTCTCTTGTTTTTTCTTTGCTTCTTTTTCTTCTGTTTCTTCATCCGTATTCTTTTTAACATACGTTTTAAATAAGTGATTACCAGCTATAAACATAAGGTAAATGGCACCGATTGCTTGCACTTGCCATACGTCGACTAAGAACGAGATCATAAATAACGATCCGAATCGGAAAACAAATGCCCCCGCTAATCCGTAAAATAATGCTTTCTTTCGTTTTTCTTCTGGTAAATGTTTTACCATAATTGCAAGAACGAGAGCGTTATCAGCCGCTAAAATCCCCTCTAGTGCAATTAGGATGAGTAATACCCAACCATACTCCAATAATAATGATACATCCATGTACATTCTCCTCTCATTTCTATAAGTACTAAATAAGTGAAGAATTTCCCCACTATTTAGTTTCCCCATACTCCTGCCTATTAACTTTGGAAGAATTTGGAAATTAATACAAAAAAGACCTCTGCCGTTAATAGGCAAAGGTCTTGCTAGACATATGTAATGAAAATGCCAACAAAGCCGGAAGAACTAAGTTCTACGTAATGACGACTTTGTTTCCAAGAAATATTCTTGGACGCTACTCCCCTTTGGAGATATGCTATTGTACTCTCATTATATGGATAATGTATACGGTTGTCAACCTGTTAAAATATCTTCATTCGGATATTTTATTTTTCGGTTCTTTTTACGTGCAAATGAAAAAGCCAATGTTAAAGGTCCCATTTTCCCAAAAAACATCATAAAGATGATAATAGCTTTTCCGATCATAGTTAAGTGTGGTGTGAAATTCATACTGAGACCGACAGTCCCAAATGCTGAAAATACTTCGAAAGCACTCATCAATAGAGGAACTCGCTCAGTAATACTTAAAATTAAAATAGCAAAAAAGATAAATGAAATGGAAATAATAGTGATGGTCAATGCTTTGACAATGAGAGTATCTTTAATAGATTTTTTAAAAACGACAATATCATCTTGTTCTTGTAAAAATTTAAATACCCCAAAAAACATGATTAAAAATGTTGTTAACTTAATTCCACCACCGGTTGAAGCACTACCAGCGCCAATAAACATAAGGAGCATCATTAATAGTAGGGAAGGCTTTGATAATGCAGAAATATCAACTGTATTAAACCCGGCAGTACGAGTTGAAACCGCCTGGAAATAAGCGGCCATTCCTTCTTCAAATGGGGTAAATCCTCTCATAGAAAGGGAATTGTGGAACTCGAATATAAAAATAAAAACAGTCGCAATAATATTGACGATTAGAGTAGAAGAGAGCATAAGTTTTGAGTGTAATGTAAGGTTTTTAAAATTTTTCTTTCTTTTTATATCTACGATTACTGTAAAACCAATCCCACCTAAAATAATGAGGGAGGAAATAACGAGATTGACAAGAATGCTATGAGAATGGGACATTAAATTATCGCTCCACACAGAAAAACCAGCATTGTTAAAAGCAGAGATCGAATGAAAAAAGCTATAATAGATTCCTTTAGCAATCCCGTATTTTGGTACCCATTCAAAAGAAAGAATCAAAGTAGCGATACATTCGACTGTAAAAGAGAATAAAAATAATGCTTTGGCAAGACGAATGACACCACCAATGTTCGTTTGGTTTAACGCTTGTTGCAGTAAAATTCGGTTTTGAAGACCAATTTTTCTGCCGAGCATAATCGCAATTAAAACGGCAAAGCTCATAATGCCAAGTCCCCCTACTTGTATAAGCGTTAAAATGACACACTGTCCAAACAAAGTAAATACTTTTCCGGTGTCTACAACACCAAGCCCAGTAACAGTACAAGCAGAAACTGTTGTAAATAAAGCGTCGATCCATGAAATAGAAGTTGTTGTAGCAATTGGTAGTTTTAATAAGCATGTACCGATAACTGATAACATAATAAAAGACAAAGTAAGAACACGGGGAGGACTCATGCTAATATTAATCCGTTTCATGTCACATATCGTTCCTTTCAGTTTGCTCTTACTAGTATGTGAAAAAGCACGATTATGTATGTTAAAAATAGAAAGAGGCAGAGAATATCTGCCTCTAAGCCATAGGTTATTGTATTATCCACGTAATTGTTGTTGAGCTAAAGCGACTAGTCGTTTCGTTACTTCACCGCCAACTGAACCGTTAGAACGAGATGCTGTATTAGAACCTAAGCTAACACCGAATTCTTGTGCGATTTCATATTTAAATTGTTCAAGCGCTTGTTCTGCACCTGGAACTAGTAATTTGTTTGTTTTTACCATGTTGATACACATCCTTATGAGTAGTCCAATTCAGCTAAATACTTATCTAAACTGGTAACGTTATTTTATGTGGAAACGACGTACTCATACGCGGAAGTAATCGGTGTGATTAGAAGTTATTGGATAGAAAAAAGAGTAGCAAATTTGCTACTCTTTTTTCAGTATTGTCGCTGTACCTTCCACGACAATATCATCGGATTGATTATATATGTTTGTTTGCAACGTAATGATTTTTTTATCGTCTCGTTTTTTAATGACTTCTGCCACAACGCGAAGTGTATCACCGATTTTGACAGGAGCACGGAATGAAACGTTTTGAGATAAATAAATCGTGTTTTTGCCAGGGAGTTTCGTTCCAAGAATCGTCGAAATGAAACTGGAAACGAGCATGCCATGAGCAATACGTTCTTTAAACATTGTCGTTTTTGCAAAAGAATCTAAAATATGAATAGGATTCACATCTCCAGTTAATTTTGCAAAATTAATAACGTCCTCATCCGTAATAGTTTTTGTAAGGGATGCTTGATCACCGACTTGAATCTCATCATAACGAAGCTCCGGAACAGTTTGTGCTTCTTGAAATGGATTCATTTTGGCCTCCTTCTTTTCCATATCGAAAAATGCTAGCCATCTTGATGTAGTAGGAGGAAGAAAGAGTTTTGTTTGTGCTGCAGTTAGCTCCCACATTTTTCTTACTTGATGGAAGTAAATAAATTTTTTGAGTTTTCCTCGAACTGCTTTGCGAGTTCTAGTTGTTTGGACTTGAACTCTCCCAAAAAAACTTCTAACTGTTTTTGAACCTCTTCACGTTGTAATTGTTGTTGTTCAATAAATTGTTTTGTTGTTTCTTCAAATTGACCGCTAGTTTGAGTAAGAATAGACAAAGATGTTTTCGTAGGAGAAACAGTCAGTTGGTGCATTTGATTAGAAAGTTCATTCCATTTCCCTTGCCACTCGTTAATTTGATCATTTAAGGAGTTTCCAGTTAATTGCTTCACGTAATCTGTATATTGGTTATTGAACTGAGCAGTGAATTGTTGTAGTTCTTTTTCTAGTTCATCTACTCCTGATGTTAATTTATGCAAAGCGTCTTGTTGTTGTTTTAAAGTTTCTAAAGTAAGTTGCTCTAATTGTTTCCCAGCTGAAGAGAAGAGGGAAAGAGATTGAGACCAGTTTTTCCAAAATGCATCGACTAATTCGTATGGTTTAGTTTCCATTGTTTGACCTCCAAATGTTTTTTTGCATATTGTGAACGCAGATTACTCTGCTGTACCACCAGGTGAAGATGAAGAATCCTTTTCATCCTTTTCTGGAGAAGTAGAAAATGGAAAGAACGCATTGGTGTATAACGTAAAAAACGTCCGCAACATATTTTGATAATGTTCAAAAGAAGTTGCACATGTTGTTAAATATTGCTCTCCATATTCTGTTAAAGAATAAATTCGTTTCGCTGGCCCGCCTTCACTTGTATCCCAAGTGGAAGAAATGAGATTTTCTTTTTCTAACTTGCGCAATGTTCTATACACATTACCTTGGTCAACAGAAGAAAAGCCGATGTCCATTAGCATTTGAATGAGTTTGTAACCATGAAGACTCCAGTCTTTTAGACAGAGAAGTAAGAAAGGAACTAAGAAGTTTTTGGGCATGGAGTTTGGTTGTTTCGCTTGGTTTTTTTCCAAACTTTCTGGGTGTTCTGGTTCATTATGTAGCATGATTGTGCATCACCTCATGAATCAGTTAGATGGAATTTTTTTGCTTATAAGTGCAATTTACACCTATCTGTTTTTAATGTCAACAAATTTATCGGAAAATAAAGAAAAATAAAATATAGACTTGAAGTTTTATTCAGAATATTAGAAAATAGTGAATAGGTTGAATTGTTTCAAAAACGAAAAAGGGAGTGTAGGCGAAGTGATTGATCAAAAATTCGATCCATTGCAAGCATGGAAAAATGCTTATGAACAAACCGAAACATTTTGGGGAAAAGCGCTCAATGAAACAATTAAAACAGAAGAATATTCTGCTTGGATGGGCAGCGTTCTAGATTTGAATTTGTTTTATCAAAAAGCATTAAATGATACGACAAAAAATTATTTAGAACAGGTGAATGTGCCGACGAGAGAGGATATCGCTAGAGTAGCTACGCTTGTTATCAATTTAGAAAATAAAGTTGATAACATTGAGGAGATTCTAGAAGAGAAAGTGGATTCATTAGGACAAGCTCCTACATTAAAGCGTGATGTTACGAAAGTAAAACAAGATATTCGCACGCTAGAAACGAAAGTTGATCAAATTTTAGAGTTACTAGAAAAGCAAAATGCAGTACTAGCGAAACTACAAGTACCTGCAAAAGAAGAAGTAAAACCTACGAATAAGCCGGAAAATAAAAAATGATAATAGCGTTTGTTTATAACGTGTAAAAGGGAAGGGGAGAATCTCTTTTTCATGTATAAACAACGAAACATAATTAATATATGGACTCTATTAATATGAGTACCAAAATGATTCATAACAATCGTTCACAAATTCATTTAAGGGGGAAAAGAAATGGTTCAATTAAATGGCAAAGTAGCAATCGTAACAGGTGGGGCAAAAGGAATTGGAAAAGCAATTACAGTAGCATTAGCACAAGAGGGAGCAAAAGTAGTTATTAACTATAACAGCAGTAAAGAAGCAGCTGAAAACTTAGTAAATGAATTAGGAAAAGAAGGACATGACGTTTATGCAGTTCAAGCGGATGTTTCGAAAGTAGAAGATGCAAACAGACTTGTAGAAGAAGCTGTGAATCATTTTGGTAAAGTTGATATTCTTGTTAATAATGCTGGTATTACAAGAGATCGTACATTCAAAAAATTAAATCGTGAAGATTGGGAGCGCGTAATTGACGTGAACTTGAGCAGTGTATTTAATACAACAAGCGCGGTACTTCCATACATATCGGAAGCAGAAGAAGGAAGAATCATTAGTATTTCTTCTATTATTGGCCAAGCTGGTGGATTTGGACAAACAAACTACTCTGCAGCAAAAGCAGGTATGTTAGGATTTACAAAATCATTAGCATTAGAGCTTGCAAAAACAAATGTAACTGTAAACGCAATTTGCCCAGGATTTATTGATACTGAAATGGTAGCAGAAGTACCAGAAGAAGTACGTCAAAAAATCGTTGCGAAAATCCCGAAAAAACGTTTTGGTCAAGCTGATGAAATTGCAAAAGGTGTAGTATACCTATGCCGTGACGGTGCATATATCACAGGTCAGCAATTAAACATTAACGGTGGATTATACATGTAATGAAGCGAGAAAAAAGTGCATATCCATAGCAGGAATGCACTTCTTTTTTTAGAAATAAATCGACCGAAAAGGAGATAGAAAAATGACTACATTCGTAACGGAATGGGAAAAGCAATTGGAGTTGTACCCAGAAGAATATCGTAAAGCATATCGCCGTGTGAAAAGAGCGAGCGAAGTTTTATTGCGCGAACCAGAACCACAAGTTGGTTTAACACCAAAAGAAGTTATTTGGACGAAGAATAAAACGAAGCTGTATCGTTACATTCCAAAACAAGAAAAAACACAGAGAGTTCCAATCCTATTAATATACGCGCTTATTAATAAACCGTATATTATGGATTTAACTCCAGGAAATAGTTTAGTGGAATATTTAGTAGATCGTGGTTTTGATGTGTATATGCTTGATTGGGGCACATTTGGTTTAGAAGATAGTCATTTGAAATTTGATGATTTCGTGTTTGATTATATTGCAAAAGCAGTGAAGAAAGTAATGAGAACTGCAAAATCGGACGAGATTTCTTTACTTGGTTATTGCATGGGTGGAACGCTAACTTCTATTTATGCAGCACTTCATCCGCACATGCCAATTCGCAACTTAATCTTTATGACAAGTCCTTTTGATTTCTCTGAAACAGGATTATACGGTCCTTTATTAGATGAGAAATACTTCAATTTAGATAAAGCGGTTGATACATTCGGAAATATTCCGCCAGAAATGATTGATTTCGGAAATAAGATGTTAAAACCAATTACAAACTTTGTCGGTCCATATGTCGCTTTACTCGATCGTTCAGAAAATGAGCGCTTCGTTGAAAGCTGGAAATTAGTTCAAAAGTGGGTTGGTGACGGTATTCCATTCCCAGGTGAATCGTATAGACAATGGATTCGTGATTTTTATCAAAATAATAAATTAGTGAAAGGTGAACTCGTTATTCGCGGACAAAAGGTAGACCTTGCAAATATTAAGGCGAATGTCTTAAATATTTCTGCGAAACGTGATCATATCGCCCTGCCATGCCAAGTAGAAGCTTTGCTAGACCATATTTCTAGCACAGATAAACAATATGTATGTTTACCAACGGGACATATGTCGATCGTTTACGGTGGAACAGCGGTAAAACAAACATATCCGACGGTTGGAAATTGGCTGGAGGAGCGTTCTAATTAAAAATAAAAAGTCCAACTAGCGTATGTTAGTTGGATTTTTTTATGGGAAATAACAAAAGATAGAAAGGAGAAATTTATATTTTAGGAGTATAATTATGAAACTTATGACTGGTAAGTTGTTTTGGAATACAGGAGTTTCTATACCTTGTTATCCATCATTAGAAAATGATATGATATGTGATGTGCTTGTAGTCGGAAGCGGAGAAGCAGGTGCTCATATAGCATATTCGTTAGCAAAAATTGGAATGCGTGTTACGCTCATTGAAAAACGAGCAATCGCATGTGGTAGCACAGCTGCTAATACAGGTTTACTACAATTTCTTCATGATAAATCGCTAACCTCACTTATCCATACATTTGGTGAAAAAAAGGGGGTACGAGCATATAAGCTTTGTTACGAAGCGCTACGAACAATGGAGCAAGTTGTACCGACTCTCGATATTGATCCCCAGTTTATTCCGCGAAGTAGTTTGTATTATGCAAGTAGAAATGAGGATGTATCGTTTTTACAAGAAGAATATAATACGTTACGCCATTATGGATTCCCGGTTGAATATTTTACCAATTCACATATGAAGAAGAAGTATTCATTTATAAAACAAGCAGCGTTATATACGCATGGTGATGCCGAAGTGAATCCGTATTTATTAGCGCATAGCCTTTTGCATAAAGCAAATCAAATGGGAGCTACTATACTTGAGCATACAGAGGCCATACATATAAAAAAACGCCAAAATGATTTAATTTGTTACACGAAAACAGGAAATCAAATTGTAGCAAAGAATATTATTATGGCGACAGGTTATGAAGCACTTTTCGGAAAGAAAGAAAAAAATACAACAGTGGAAACATCATATGCAGTGGTGACAAATAAGGTAGATTCATTTGAAGGCTGGCATGAACAATCATTAATTTGGGAAACAGCACGGCCTTACTTATATTTTCGAACGTATCAAAACCGTATTATTGTAGGCGGATTAGATGAAGCGATGCAAATTCAAACAATTGGTGATACGAAATTATTGCATAAGCGTGATATCCTTATTAACATTGTAAAAGAGATGTTCCCGCAGTATAAGAATATACAGGCAGAGTACTATTGGGCGGCAGCATTTGGCGGTAGTCATGATGGTCTCCCTATTTTAAAAGAAGACAAAGAGATACATAATTTATTTTACGCATTGCCGTATGGAGGTAATGGAACTGTGTATGGAATGGTATTTGCCAAATTATTTGAGCAGTTATTTACAAATAAAGAAAGTGAAGATTTTTCTTTATTTAATCGATAGAAAAAAAGGTAGCGAAGTGATGGAATGAGAGATATAAAAAAATTTTTACAAAAATTACGTCCTGTACAACTCATTGTTTTATTTTATTTATTAGCAGTAGTTGTATCGGTGATATTGCTTAGTTTCCCGTTTGTTACGAAGTCTGGTGTGAAATGGACATTTATCGATGCCCTCTTTACATCTGTTAGTGCGGTAAGTGTTACGGGACTGTCTGTTGTTACAATTTCAGATACATTTACTACGGCAGGAATTATTATGTTAGCCCTTATTTTACAATTAGGCGGCTTAGGAATTATGGCACTTGGTACGTTTGTTTGGATTATAACGGGGAAAAAGATCGGTTTGCAGAGAAGAAGACTCATTATGGCAGACCATAATCAAGGGAATTTATCAGGCCTTGTAGAATTGATGCGTTCTATTTTAATTGTAATTATTTCGATAGAACTTATCGGAGCGATACTATTAGGTACAAGATTTCTACTTTATTTTCCAACTTGGCAAGAAGCTTATTTTCACGGTTTCTTTGCCGCTGTTAGTGCAACCACGAACGGCGGATTTGATTTAACTGGACAATCACTAATTCCGTACAAAAAAGATTATATTGTGCAAATGATTCATATGTTACTTATTGTTTTAGGAGCGATTGGCTTCCCGGTGTTAATGGAAATAAAGCAATTCTTTAGTAAAAGGCGACAGCAATTATTCCGCTTTTCGTTATTTACAAAATTGACGACAACAACATTTTTTGCCCTCGTTATCGTTGGAACCATTATGATTTTTTTACTAGAACGAAATCAATTTTTAGCAGGAAAGTCATGGCATGAAACAGTTTTCTATACATTATTCCAATCTGTGACGACGCGAAGCGGTGGACTTGCTACAATGGATATACGTGAATTGTCACAACCGACGCTTTTATTTATGAGTATATTAATGTTTATAGGGGCATCTCCAAGTTCGGTTGGGGGCGGAATACGTACAACAACATTTGCTGTTAGTATATTATCGTTATACACTTTTGCAAGAGGTGGAAGAACGGTTAGAGTCTTCAAACGTCAGTTACATGAAGAAGACGTGCTAAAAGCATCTGTCGTTATGACGATGGGGATTTTATTATGTGCCACAGCACTCTTTATTTTATCTATTACGGAAAATGTACCGCTTATGAGTTTAATTGTTGAAGTGTGTTCTGCTTTCGGAACGACAGGGCTATCGACAGGTATTACGCCAGATTTAACAACTGTTGGTAAACTTGTACTCATTGTACTTATGTTTATTGGGCGTGTCGGTATTTTAACATTTATACTGGCTAGTGGGGGAAGAGAACAGCCACCTCGCTATAAATACCCGAAAGAGAGAATTATTATTGGATAGTATGAAACCATTCTACCTATGTGAGGTAGAATGGTTTTTTAGTCGTTAATGCCAAATTGCGGATGCATAAAAGCCTCATTTTTATTATCCACTTCTTTTTTTAGCAACTCTTGATTTTCTTCTGAAATCCACCCAATATCATTTGTAGGATGAATCCATTCTTCTCCAGCCATAATGGCAGGGTCTACTTCATCAGTCCAATTGTGAAGTGGACTATTCTCGGAATCATATTTACTGTCTCCGATTACGACGTCATATTGATTTATGAAAGGTTGTTGCATCTTCTTTCCTGTTCCTTTAAAAGATGGGAAATTCATTTGATGCGGGAGCGTTTCATCTAAAATTGGTGACTGGATTTTATCTTTCTTCTTCAAAATAATCGCCCCTTTTCTAATGTTCTTTTCATAGGTAGTATTTCCATCTAGCGGCCTTATGTACTTGTTAACACTTGCCAGTAATAATTATTTAATGTTGTTTCAAACTAGAGTAGAAAGTGAATTCTTGAGAGCAGGTGAATGTATTGGTAAAAAGAAAAGTGAAACAAAATGCGGCAATCAACAATAATAAAACTCCGAAAGAAAGCTTACCAGATGCAGAATTTGCATTAGAGTATGAAGGAGAAAATAGCGCGAAGTATGCAAATCGTAATTCAAAAAAAGGTAAACAAAAATGAGGCGTTTTTTACAAACGCCTCATTTTTTTGTGGGATTATAAAGGTTTTTTTAATTATTTGTAAATTTAGTGTTCATTATTAGCAGAAAAATGCGAAAAAACATAGAAGTAGCAACGTATTACACAAAAACAAACAACAAACAAAAGATTAATGTTGGTTTAATACTGCTTTTACACTAGTTGTTTATATTAGAGTTGTACATAAGATTTATAAAAGGAGAGAGAGACAGTGAAAAAAACAATCTTTAAAGCTGTAGCAACTGGAATGGTATTTTCGTTATTAATGGGGTGTGGTGCAAAGAAAGAAGAAAGTGCTGGGGCAAAAGTAAAGGATGATAAATTATCTGGATCATTAACTGTTTACACAGCGATTGAAGAAGAACTTGTACCAATTTATCTTGATTCTTTTAAAAAGAAATATCCAGATGTGAAACTGAATATTGTTCGTGATTCAACTGGAGTTATTACAGCGAAATTGCTAGCTGAAGGAAAAAATACACAAGCAGATGTTGTATGGGGAACAGCAGCGTCTAGTCTATTAGCTTTAGATAAAAAAGATATGTTAAAAGGATACTCTCCAAAAGGAGCGGATCGTGTTCTTCCGCAATTTAAAGATGATAAGCAACCAGAAAAATGGGTAGGTAATACGGCATTTATGACGGGGATTGCTATAAATAAAGAAGAATTAAAGAAGAAGAATTTACCGATGCCAGAATCATACGAAGACTTAACGAAACCAGAATATAAAGGAACGCTTGTTATGCCACATCCAGCTTCTTCTGGAACAGGATTTTTAACAGTTTCTGCATGGTTACAAATTATGGGTGAAGATAAAGGCTGGGATTACATGAAGAAACTTCATGATAATATGGCAACTTATACTCATTCAGGTTCAAAACCAGCGAAATTAGCAGGCGCAGGTGAATATCCAGTTGGCGTATCAATGGTTTATAGTGCTTTGAAAGAGAAACAAAAAGGTGCACCAGTTGAAGTTGTATTGCCGAAAGAAGGATTAGGTTGGGAAGTAGAAGCGAACGCACTTATTAAAAAAGATAATGCAAAAAATGAAAAATTAGCGCAAGCATTTTTAGATTGGGCAATTACTGATGATGTAATGAAGTTATACTTCGAGAAAAATGGATTCGCGACAATTAAAAATGATTATAAACTTCCAGATGGATTCCCTAAAGATGTGACAGAAAAGTTATACAAAAAGAATGACTTTAAATGGGCAGCAGAAAATCGTGACAAAATTTTAGAAAAATGGGAAAAAGAGTTTGGCCAAAAAGCAGAACCGAAAAAGTAAGTGAGTGGGAGAGAGAAAAAATGAGCGAATATTTATCAATTCAACACATTCAAAAACAGTTTGATGCATTTACAGCGTTAAAAGATATTTCTTTTACTGTGAAAAAAAATGAGTTTGTATGTTTATTAGGCCCAAGTGGTTGTGGGAAAACAACATTGCTTCGAATTTTAGCAGGGCTAGAAGAGGCAACAACAGGTAGTATCGCTGTGGATGGAAAAGATATTACAGCATTACCTCCTGGAAAGAGGAATTTCGGAATGGTGTTTCAATCGTATGCATTATTTCCGAATTTAACAGCACTTGAAAACATTGAATATGGCTTAAAGACAAAAAAATATGGAAAAGCAGAAGTAAAAGAGAAAGCGCTAGAGGCGTTAGAACTTGTAGATTTGCTGAATGTAAAAGATAAATATCCTGCTCAAATGTCTGGTGGACAACAGCAGCGAGTAGCACTTGCACGTGCGCTCGCTCTGTCTCCGGATATTTTGTTACTCGATGAGCCATTATCTGCTTTAGATGCAAAAGTGCGTGAAAAGTTACGTAGAGAAATGCGTGATTTGCAAGAAAAAGTAGGAGTAACAACTATTATGGTTACGCATGATCAAGAAGAGGCATTAACGATGGCCGATAAAATTGTTGTAATGAATCATGCGGAAATTATGCAGATTGGCACACCAGAGGAGATTTATCAAAGACCAGCCAATCCATTTGTGGCAGATTTTATTGGTTCTATTAATTTCTTTTCGAAAAACAATGAAGAACATGCAATTCGTCCTGAGCATGTAACAGTTGTACAAAAGGATGGTATTAAAACGGTTGTGGAAAGCATGGAATTTCGCGGATCTGTATATCGGACGGAAGTGCGGGTCGTAGAAGAAAAAACACATCTTTATAACGAGAAAATTGTAGTGGATATATTGGCATCAGAAGTAGAAGCAACCGCAATTAGAAAAGGAAAGCCGATTCAAATCTCTTTCTTAGAAAATCATATGTTGTCATATGGAAAGAAGGTCATTGTATAGATGGAGATGTTAGAAGATTTCAAGGTAGAAAGTACGAAAAAAAAGATTAAGAGACGTATCGGTAAAGAAGAGTGGATACAAAGACTATTAATTATTGGTATGCTTCTCGCGTTTTTGATCATGCTTGTATTACCTCTATTACAATTGTTTACACAAGCTTTTTATGATAAAGATGGAGCTTTCATTGGTGTTGCGAATTTCAGTAAATATTTCACAACACCAACGCTAGTTCAATCATTACAAAATACGATATGGATTTCGGGCGCGACAACAATTATTGCAGTAACACTCGCTTTCGCTTACGCCTATGCGATCGCTCGTACGAATGTGTTTGGAAAGCGTGTATTTCAATATATTGCGTTGTTACCATTATTCGCACCAACGATGATGCATGGTATCGCATTTACATATTTATTTGGTAATCAAGGGTTAGTAACGAAAGGAATGTTTGGTTTGTTTGAAGGGATACAAATCCCTTTATATGGACCAGTAGGAATTGTAATGGCTGAAGTCATGTATACATTTCCGCAAGCATTTCTTATATTATTAATTGCTTTTCAAGGCTCTGATTATCGTTTATATGAAGCTTCTAATATGTTAGGAGCGAGTAAAACAAAGCAATTTTTCACTGTTACTTTACCTAGTGTAAAGTACGGATTAATTAGTGCGATGTTCGTTGTGTTTACACTTAGTTTCACTGATTTTGGGGCACCAAAAATTGTTGGTGGGCAATATAATGTACTTGCTACTGACGTATATAAGCAAGTAATTGGGCAGCAAAATATGCCGATGGGTGCAACTGTCGGAATGATTTTATTAATCCCAGCTATATTTGCCTTTGCAGTTGATCGCATTACGCAAAGAAAGCAGGCGAATCTCTTATCTTCCAAATCAGTACCTTACAGAATAATAAATAATAAGAAACGAGATGTTATTTCATTCGTATATTGTAGCGTAGTAACGCTTATGATCATTCTATTATTTGTGGCAGTTGGTATTGCTGCAAGTGTGAAAGTATGGCCATATAATATGAGCTTTACATTTGAGCATTTCAATTTTTCCAGTTTAACAGGAGATGGACTTGAAGCATTTAAAAATAGCGTAATTGTTTCAGCAATTACTGCAGTTATTGGAGCGGTTTTAACATTTATGTTCGCTTATGCGATTGAGAAAATAGATCAGCTACAATTTTTCCGAAAAGCAGGTTACTTTTTCTCTATCGTTCCTTTAGCGATACCAGGTTTAGTACTTGGGTTAGGCTACGTCTTCTTCTTTAGTCAACCAACAATACAAATCTTTGGACTTTCCGTAACGAACCCGTTCCATTCTCTATACGGAACAATTGCTGTGCTAGTACTAGTCAATATCATTCATTTTTATTCTGTAACATTTGTTACGGCAACGACAGCTTTAAAGAAATTGGACCGAGAGTTTGAACTTGTTTCACAGTCGATGGGGATACCGTTTTATAAAACATTCTTTCGAGTTACGGTACCGATGTGTTTACCAGCCATTTTAGAAATGGTAATGTACTACTTCGTAAATTCAATGGTAACTGTCTCAGCAGTTGTATTCCTGTATGCAGCTGATTTTAAACTAGCTGCCGTATCAATTGTAAATATGGATGATGCAGGAAATGTAGCACCAGCAGCTGCAATGAGTGTACTTATTGTTGTTACAAATATTGTAGTGAGAGTTGTATATGAATGGGGAACGAAAGCACTTCGTAACCGAACGTCACAATGGCAAAAAAGATAAATAAGAAGGGTGATGGATTAGATGAAAGTAGAAGCAGTTATTTTTGATTGGGCAGGTACAACAGTTGATTACGGATGTTTTGCACCACTGGAAGTATTTATGGAGATTTTCCATAAACGCGGTGTTGCAATTACTGCAGAAGAAGCCCGTAAGCCAATGGGATTATTGAAAATTGATCATGTTAGGGCATTAACAGAGATGCCTCGTATTGCGAGTGAGTGGAATCGTATTTTCGGACAATTACCAACAGAAGCAGACATTCAGGAGATGTATGAAGAATTCGAAAAGATTCTCTTCACTATTTTACCGCGCTATGCGTCGCCGATTAATGGAGTAAAAGAAGTGATTGCTTCTTTACGTGAAAGAGGAATTAAAATTGGTTCAACGACTGGTTATACGAGAGAAATGATGGACATTGTAGCAAAAGAAGCAGCACTACAAGGGTATAAACCTGATTTTCTTGTAACACCAGATGATGTTCCAGCAGGTCGTCCGTATCCGTGGATGTGCTATAAAAATGCGATGGAGCTTGGTGTATATCCAATGAATCATATGATAAAAGTTGGAGACACGGTATCAGATATGAAAGAGGGAAGAAATGCTGGTATGTGGACAGTGGGTGTAATTCTCGGCAGTAGCGAACTCGGCTTAACTGAAGAGGAAGTGGAGAATATGGATCCGGTAGAACTTCGTGAAAAAATAGAAGTAGTTCGCAATCGTTTCGTTGAAAATGGGGCGCACTTTACGATAGAAACGATGCAGGAACTCGAAAACGTAATGGAACATATCGAGAAACAAGAACTTATTATTTCATAAAAGGGGAATAGGATCATGACTGAAAATCACTATTTATTATTAACGCCTGGACCATTAACAACAACCAAAACAGTAAAAGAAGTTATGTTATACGATTGGTGTACGTGGGATGCTGAATATAACAAAATGGTACAAGAGGTAAGAGCTAAGCTTGTATCGTTAGCAACGAAGGAAGAAGAGACATATACAACTGTTCTCATGCAAGGAAGCGGTACGTTTTCAGTTGAAGCAGTGATTGGATCTGTCGTTCCTAAAAATGGAAAGCTGCTCGTATGTACAAATGGTGCGTACGGTAAGCGAATTGTACAAATGGCAGAGCTGTTACATATAGATGTCGTGGTCAGTCAAACAGAAGAGTGGGAGCCTACTAATATTGCAGAGGTAGAAAAGATATTGCAACAAGATAAAGAGATTACACATATTGCAGTTGTTCATTGTGAAACAACAACAGGTATTATCAATCCAATTGTAGATGTATGTAAATTAGGGAAGCAATACGGAAAAGTAACACTAGTTGATGCAATGAGTAGTTTTGGTGGTATTGAAATAAATATCGCTGAGTTGCAAATTGACTTTCTAATTAGTAGTGCGAATAAATGTATTCAAGGGGTTCCTGGATTCGGCTTTGTTATTGCAAAGCGCGATGAATTGGTGAAATGTAAAGGGCAGGCACGTTCATTATCATTAGATTTATTTGATCAGTGGGAAACGATGGAAAATCAAAATGGGAAATGGCGTTTTACGTCACCTACACATGTTGTACACGCTTTTTATCAAGCACTACTTGAATTAGAAAAAGAGGGCGGAGTAGAAGCGCGTTACAATCGATATTATAACAATCAAAAAATATTAGTGAATAGAATGAGAGAAATCGGATTTAAGCCACTAGTAGATGAAAAATATCAATCGCCTATTATTACATCCTTCATTTATCCAGAAGAGGGGTTTGATTTTGGGCAGTTATATAATGAATTAAAGTGCGATGGGTTTGTTATTTATCCAGGTAAAATTTCAAAAGTAGATACATTCCGCATTGGAAATATCGGTGATGTACATGAGGCAGATATCCATCGCTTAGTTGATAGTATTGCTAAAGGAGTTGTTATAGGTTGAAAGTATTTTGCTTAGGGGGAGCAGGTAAAATTTGTCGTGAAGCAATTTTAGATTTAGTGCAATTTTCATCTTTTGAGGCGATTACAGTAGCTGATTTTAATGAAGAAGAGGGCCTGAAAGTAGTAGAATGGCTCAATGATCCTCGTGTTGATTTTGTGAAAGTAGATGTAACGAATCACGAGGATACGGTTGCAAAAATGAAAGGTTATGACATTGTAATGGACGGTACGACAATTAAGTTAAATGGATTGTCTACTCGATGTATTGCAGAAGCGGGTTGTCACGGTGTGAATTTGAATGGATTTGGTGAAGAAAATGAATCTCATTCTATATTTGCTCAAAATGAAAAAACGTGTTTACCCGGTTTTGGTATGACGCCAGGTGTAACGCAAATGATGGCAATGCATGCAGCAAATCAGCTAGATACTGTAGAGTCAGTACGTGTAAGTCATGGCTCGTACCGTCCAATTGCTTTTTCTGCATCAATTACAGAAACAACGACATATGAATATGATCCACATTTACCATCGCGTACAGTATATGAAGATGGTGAGTTTAAGCAAGTACCTCCGTTTGCGCGTCCAAGAGAAATTGAATTACCGGCGCCTTATGGTAAGGCAACGCAGTATATAATACCGCATTCTGAAACGATTACGTTAGCAAAAGCACTAGAAAATAAAGGCGTCAAACTGATAGAGACGAGAGGAACTTGGCCAAAGCAAAATATGCAGCTCGTACGTGCTTTATATGATTATGGTATATTGCGTAATGATCTGGTTGACATAAATGGGAAAGAAATTGGTATTATGGATTGTATTTCGAAGTATTTATTGCAATCGAAAGAAGGAAAAGAAACAGAAATTTACGGTTATGCACTTCATGTAGAAGTAATAGGTATGAAAAATAATGAGAAACAAAGGCACATATTATATCATACACACCCGTTATCTGATGGTTCTGTTGTAGGGTGGGAAAAATTAAGAGCTTATACGAGAAACGTCGGTATTCCATTTGGGATTGCTACAGAGTTAATCGCAAAAGGGAATGTAAATAAAGTTGGTGTTGTGACACCTGAGGAAGCTTTTGTAAATCCACAAATTATTTTTGATGAACTAAAAAAGCGTGGTATTCATATTCATGAAGAAATTTTAACTGAAAAAGAAAGTTATAACTTTGTATAAGTAAGGCAGTGTATGAGGTAGAAATCAATGGGGTGAAGCTATGTCTGTAGTAGGTGAAGAAAGAAAGCGAACCATTCTTGAGAAGGTAGAGTTTAAAGGGAAAGTAAAAGTTTCAGAGTTAGCGAGAGAGTTTGCTGTATCAACAGAGACGATTCGTCGTTATTTAGAAGAATTGGATCGTGAAAAGAAGTTGAAGAAAGTGTATGGTGGAGCCGTCCAACTTCCGGGAGCTGGAATAGAGGCACCAATGTTAGAACGAGAGATGCTGCATATAGAAGAGAAGAAGAGAATTGGGTATAAAGCAGCAACGTTTGTGGAAGATGGGGATGTGATTGCGATTGATGATGGAAGTACACCACTTCAAATGGTGCCATATCTTGTTCATCGTAAAAATTTAACGATTGTAACAAGTTCATTTCCAGTAGCTACACAATTAATTTCTTCTATTAATAAAAAGATGTTTCACGGTGAAGTTTTATTTATTGGTGGAAAAGTATCTCCAAAGCATTCACGTGTGTCAGGTTCTATTTCGCAGCAAGTAATCCAGCAATTTCATTTTCATAAAGCATTCGTTTCGATTGATGGATTGTTACCTGGTTTTGGGGTTTCTAGTTTTGAATTAGAAAAGGCGAAACTGTCAGAAGCGATGCTGAAATTAGCGGAGAAAACATATATTTTATGTGATCATACAAAAGTAGGGGTAAAAGGAAATTACCGAATAGCAGCATTTTCACGTATTCAACATGTAATTTGTGATAAGAAAATGCCCTATAGTTTTGAAGAGGAAGTCAAAAATCATAATATTCAATGGACAATTTGCTAAATAAATTGAACTCCCACCTGTTTTTGAGGTGGGAGTTTTACTGTCCGCAAATAGCGGGATAAAAGATTTGTATGTATGCAAAAAGTGGACACATTTTCTCATCTCTTTCATATAATTTACCAATACAAAAAAAGTTGGTCGAAGGAAAGAAGGGAGAAGCATGTCAGAACGGATATATAATAAACTTGTATTGTATGCAAATATTTTGCAAAAAATTGGTTTTATTAATGAAAAAGAAAAAAGTGAAATTCTTCATACGCTAGGTAAAAAGGCCCTTTGATTAAAGGGTTTTTTATTTTTTATCTTTGGAAATATAAACTTAGTGTAATATTACCATTGACAATGATAATGATATTCATTATCATTTATTTGTATATAATTGATAACGTTTATCAATTATGAAAATTATATATGATAGGGGATATTATTTTGAAAAAAAGTTATATTAAGGCGCTAGTAGTAGCCACAACATTAGCAATTCCATTTGCTACATACTCTACTCCCGCATTAGCAGCACTAAAAGCTGAAGCAAACCAGTCGGTGGCAGCAGCTAGTGAACGTACATACGATACTGAGATTAAAATATATAAGGATCAAAAAGATGAGCCATCTATGGTTTCTCAGTACATAAAAAATCCTAAAGTAGCAATTGAAGATGGGAAAAAAATCGTTACTGTAACAATACAAGATAGCGATTATTTTCAATATCTTAGAATAGAGGATAAAAACCAACCTGGTGTATTTCAAGATGTGAAAGTTTTATCAGAAGATAAGAGGAAAAATGGAACGAAAGTGGTCCAATTTGAAATTGGCGAATTTGAGAAGAAGCATAATATGCAAATGCATATACTTATTCCGGCCATCGGATATGATCACAAATATCAAGTTCAATTTGAAATTAAAGATCCAACTGTAGGTGACAAAGAAACAGAGAAACCAGATGATAACTCTAATTCAGGCAATACGGAAACGGATCGTTCAGTTGATAGTCAAAATATGATAACAGATAACAAATTAAGAGAACTTGTTAATAAAAAAGTATTTAATAGAAAAGATTTAAATACACCAATTACGAAAGAGGAGTTATTACAAGTAAAGGACTTGTTTTTAAACACGAATGAGATTCTTGATTATAGTGCATTAAAATATATGCCAAATTTAAAATCTTTAACAGTTGCGAATGCGAAGATAACAGATCCGTCGTTCTTTGCTAATTTAAAGCAATTAAATCATTTAGCTTTGCGTGGTAATGAATTTTCAGATGTAACACCACTTGTTAAGCTGGATAATTTAGCATCTCTTGATTTGAGTAATAATAAAATTACAAACGTTGCACCACTCGTTGAAATGAAAAATGTAAAAAGTTTATATCTATCAGGCAACCAAATAGAAGACGTAACAGCATTAGCGAAAATGGAACAACTAGATTACTTGAATTTAGCAAATAATAAAATTACGAATGTTGCTCCATTAAGCGCGTTGAAAAATGTAACATACTTAACTTTAGCAGGTAATCAAATTGAAGATATTAAACCGTTATATTCATTACCTTTAAAAGATTTAGTATTAACGCGTAATAAAGTTAAAGATTTATCGGGTATTGATCAAATGAATCAATTAAATAAATTATGTAACTACTCAGCTTCCTCACGGAAGCTTTTTTAATTTTACTAGTTTCATATGCCTCTCATTTGTAAATACTGAGT